>NZ_JBXEQE010000018.1:0-140948 GCF_056858335.1 Agaribacillus sp. DX54 | reverse complement strand
AAGCTTATACAAGCGAACAAAAAGCTAGTGCAGGAGTCTATGTTTCTTATCGTCATGGTGAAATTCATATCATCCGAGGCTTGGTAGAAAAGCAAGCGCCCACCAATGATGTTAAGGCAGACCTGAAACCTAAAAAGGAAATTTCCGAGCGTTTAATGGAACGTCTAACCTCTCATAAAACCCTTGCCCTGCAAGATGTTTTGAGCAAGTCACCAGAAATCGCTTTTGATCTTGTGCTTACCAAAATGGTCAAAGAAACATTTCTGACTAATTCAGGTCATAGCAATTCATGTTTTCATCTACGAATGGGCGAACCACATTTCCCTCATGATGATGAAAGTCTTAAGGATTGCTTTGCCCATGCCAATAAGCAAAAAGCTTTTGAAAAATGGGAGAATATTATTCAACCTAATGATGTCGCTACCCTTTACGAAGATATTTCTTCGTTGAAGAAAGAACAGAAAATGGAACTGCTGGCATTTTGTTTTGCAGGTACACTCGATGCGATTAAGCACCCTAAAGAGCATATTTCTAAAAGCAAACAAGATATGATCTATGAGTTGGCTGATCTTCTGAAACTGGATATGACCAAATATTGGAAACCAAGCGCAAGCCTGTATTTCAATCATATCTCCAAAGACAATATTATGAATGCTATCAAAGAGGTTAAAGGCGCAGGCGTAGCTGGTTCCTTCAAGAAGCTTAAGAAAAGTGACTTGGCTAACGCCGCTGAAAAACAGCTTGAAGGCAGCAATTGGCTACCAAAGCCTTTGCAGGTTGGTATTCACCAGCCAGAGCCAGCTTAAATTCAATACATAACCAACTTGGCAGGGGCTTATTGTGTCCCTGCCACCCTCTCAAGGAAAGGCTAAAAATGAAAATCTTAGAAATCAGAGATAATGGCGGGGATACGATGGATCGCTACACGGTTATTTTTAATCAACTTGAAACCAATGGCAGCTACACCGCTTTAGGCATGAACTCGACACCTTTTCATAGTATTGGAACGCATTGCACAGCCACACCGGGTGATCATCTGGGCAAACTGATAGAGTTTGAAGACCTGCCCATAGATTGCCAAGAGGCAACCCTTATGTATCTGGAGTAAGTGACATGAATACACAATATGAAACCGATGGGTTTATCTGCCATTCAGAAGAAGATGTTTTTAACAAAGGTTGTCAACCGGACACGTCAAAGTCATGGTTTAGTAATCAACGCTTTACGGATCAAACTTTAAGTGGCTTGGTTCAACAACTGAAAGACACATTCAACCCTCTGGGTGATAATATGGACATACTGCTTAATTCCTGTGAAGAAGATGGGCGCATAGATATTCAAGTCCTCGAAGATGAAGACGGATGTTACGCCAGGTCATCAGAAATTGAAAAATGGAAAATAGGACAAAAACGGTTATGGCTCTCTACTTACTCTTTTCAAGTTGAAAAAGTAACGCGCCATAAATTCAAATTGCCAACTCAATTGAAATTAGAAAGTTAGGTGTTCACTCAGGGGCGAGTGAACACTTATCATAGTTGCATCGTATCTGATGCAAGGAACCCGTAGTCCAGCTTACTTCAAAATCATGGACGCTTGGGCTGTTTTTCAATGAACTTACCGCCGCTTCGCGGTCTCCCGAGAAGTTCATGAAAAATCCATGAATTTTAAACGAGGTCACTACCACGCTGAAGCGTGGTTGGTCAGCGACACTCGCCGCTGGGCAAGGGTTCATGCACAGGGAGTAATCCCTTCGGTCTAATATTTAAACAGAAAGGAAACTATTATGACTGGCTCTAATGAAAACCAAGAAACCAAAAACAGACCAACTCACCGTCTTATCCAAGAAAAGGCATTTTATAGGATAGATGCTAATGGGCGACAGGTCAGAGACAAAGAAACCATTGAATTAGCTAGAGGATGGCTTCAGGTATCTGATAACAATGTTACCTACATCTCATGGGCCAATTCAACAATTCCAGTTTTACCAGATGTAGACGGTAAGATTGTTCGACGAGCATTTGAGATTAACTATGACGGTAACAAGTCTAGTGAAACTGAAGAGTAATTATGTAGGAAACTTGAGGCAGGGGCTTTATGCCTCTGCCTTCTTTTCAAGAAAGTAGTTGCGAACATGAAACAGAGAATGTATTTGGTTGGTGAGAAGTACATCAAGCCATTAAGTAGAAAAAGGGTAATTGAAGATTGCCTTGGTAAGCAACCTTCTATGGAGTAACAAAACACTTAGAAATTTACCGACCAAAAACCAAGCGCCCCATTTAAACAACTAAACTATACAGGTCACATCATGGCCTGTTTTTTCTTGCAAGAGATAAAATCACTAAATCTTACTATCACATTCATGGCGAGGTTAGGCTTATCAAGAACAAAGAGTGATTGATCTAAGACTGATTGCTATGAAGCCATGAAAGGTGCAACCAGGGCGCATTGAACCAATACACAGCCAAAGGTCTAGGTTTTTACACAGACATTACGTCTAGGGAGATCAAGTGATTGTTTTTCAGTGGATTAGCATGACCCAAATACGATCCAAACACATCAATTAATTATTGTCATAATTGACAAGGCATGGTGAAAAATATATGATACCAGAATTATTCACACTTAAAGAAGTAGCAACAAAACTCAAGCTTTTCAAGGGAGATAAACCCAATGAGAGTTTTGTTAAGAGTCTTATTTATCAGGGAGAACTTGAATGTATTAAAATTTCCAAGAACAACATTCGGATCACTCAAAACTCACTAGAAGACTTCGTAAGGAGAAAAACATGGCGAAAAGAAATAAAGGACCACATGTTGCTGAAAGAAAAGATCGCGGCTGGTGGGGTGTCCGAGAATTTGTTAATGGACAAAGACGTTGGCTCATTGGCGGCTGTGCAAGCGAGCAAGAGGCTGAGGATGAGCTTATCGAAATCTTAATACAAAGGCGTGAAGGCAGAGTCACCAATATTAATCTGACCGTAGGTGAAATTCTCGCTCATTATCTCGAAAATCACATTCCGCATACCGCCAGACCATCAAGAGGTTTAACATATCATGATACCTTGACCCCCTATTGGGCTTCACTAAAGGTCATTGATCTTAACAAAGCCAAGTGCCAGAAATATGTGCAGAAAAGAAGAGCACAGTTTAAAATCAAACGGGGTCGAGAAATATCGAATGATTCATTAAGGGCCGAAATTGAACATCTTAATGCTGCTCTTAACTACGCAGAAGACAATAATTTGATTTCTCAAACTCCTAAACTATGGAAACCAAAAAAAGCAGCAGCGAGAGATCGATGGCTAAATAGGAAGGAGTTAGCTCTGTTGTTGAATGCAGCTAGAAAAAGTAAAGCTAAATACCTGCCGCTATTTATTCAGTTAGCTCTATATACTGGTAGTCGCTCTGGCTCGATATTAGACCTGAGATGGTCACAAGTCGATTTGGTTAATGGAGTAATTGACTACAGATCCTCCAAACAATCTGATACGAAGGGGTATGCCGTGGTTCCTATTCCACCGCAATTAAATCACTTTCTCAGACGAGCAAAAGGTAATGAACTTGAATATGTCATTAACAACAAAGGCAAAAAGATAAAAAGTGTAAAAAGAAGCTTCGAATATGCTCGTGAATTAGCTGGTATCAATGGCAATGTTACACCCAATACACTCAGGCACACTCATGCTTCATTATTAAAGCAAGAAGGCATTGCATCAGCATTCATCGCTGAAAATATGGGCCACTCGACTCCAGAAATGGTTGACAGGACTTATGGTCACATGAGCAAGGTCTACTTAGACATAATCAAACAAGCTCGATGGGGAAAAACCACTTAACTGTACCCATGACTGTACCAAGCTGGAAAACAGGAAGACCAAAAAACTCTAAAACATGTGGTGAGATTGGTGGGCCAGGCCGGACTTGAACCAGCGACCAATCCGTTATGAGCGGAACCAGTAATTGCAAAAACCGCAGAAAAATTAAGTTTTCTGGTTTCGACAATTGCCATTATTAGCCGTTTTTCATCTTTTAACTGTACCATAACTGTACCAAAGCGATTTATCACTTGTGCTAATAACTGCTGGAGAATTTTGTCAAAATCAGTTTATCATTAAAATTTTGCTACAAAAAAACGCTTTGCTCTGCATTATATTAACAGTAACTGGCTTACTTAAAACCATACTTCTCCTCCCTCTTTTCAAAAGCCTCTTGACCTCCCTCAAGAATATCGCATACATGTTCTTTAATGCCATGCTGATATAGGATTCCAGCTTCCTCGGGTTTAAAAAAGGTGTTTTCAAGGGCCCCGGAAACATATTCGAATCTAAAGGCACGATTATCCTTTCCTGGTTGCTGACCGTCCTGGTTTGCCACTATTACATTCTCAGCATCTGTAGCCACCACCATGTTCGCATTATGCGTGACAATGATAATCTGTCTCTGTATTTTCTTCTCCTTAATGTACCCTCTTAGATCATCATAGATCGTTCGATTGTCCAGGTTATCCTCCGGTTGATCTATTAAAATAGGATGGGTAGCATTACTCAAATGGAGGATTAGTTCCAACAAAACGACCCCTCTTTTACCAGGAGACATACCTCTTAGAATATCATCTCCTTTGTGCTTGATCACATATTTGAACTTGAAACAATCTGAGAGAAGCGATTTATAAAGGTGCTCGGTAGTATATTCTTGCTTCACCCGTATTTCAGACTGATTGAGATTTCTAAGGTTGTCAAATACCAACCTAATATTGGAGATATGACGAGCTTCATCATAGCTGAACTCGTTGTCATCGTTAAATGCAGAGTAGAATACGGTATTGAACCGAGTCCGACCATCGAACGAGTTGCTGAAACTTTTGAAAGATATATGATCAAACTCTAAGATGGTTTGCAGTTCAATATCATCACTTATTTTCCGGAACTTATCAGAGTTCAGCTCATCACGTATCTCCTTGTAGCAGTTAAACATAGCTTCATACTTCGATATTATCACATCGTTGACTCGCTTTCCTTTTTCAAATATGGTCTTGAGTTGATCTTTATAAACCAGAATGTCTTTTTCCTTTTTCTGCTGTACCTGAAGTTCCTTGGTTTCCTTTTTAAGTAGTTCCTGATTTTTTACTTTTTTGTTGTAAGGCTCCAACATCTGAATAGTATCTGCGATAGCTAAGTCTATTGCACCTAGGATTCTGGTATTCTTGCCTTCATAGATAGAGAGCTGGTTTTCGTATTTCATTTGCAGACCACCAATATCGGCCTCTACATCCTTTTCGATCGAATCAAAAATTAAATTCTCCCGTTCTAACGAATTTTGATCAGAGATCAGTTCAGAAATAGCGGCTTTGGTCTCATCTAGTATTTCCTCAATACCATCCTTGACTAATTTGAGCTTCCCTCCAAAGTCTGATAAGTTTCGCTTTCGGTTTTCAAGGTTACTCTTACGCTGTGCTAGCCTTAGATATTGCCTATTATCCTCTTCAGAGAAGCCTGATTCTTTGCGCAGGTCTTCTATTACTTTTTTCAACCTTTCGATTTCCTGCTTGATACTTCTAAGGTCTCCTATCTTTTTAATCTCTGCTTGAATATCCCTAGCCTCTTCTCGCAGGCTAAGGAGAGAATCAATAGCTGAGTTGACAGTAGTTTTACATTGAGCAATTGATGTCTGCTTCTCCTCAGAATAATCCACATACACCTCATTCTGTTCCAAAATCTCCTCTACTAACTCGCTCAGGTGCTTTTCTCCCCTCTCTTCCACAAGCTGATTGATATAAAGCTGTGGTATAAAGGTTATTTGGTACTCATCTTCTTTCTGATCTGATAGCAAGCTGGAGTTTCCATTTTGCCATAGTACCTCTACATCGAAAGGATTGTCTCGTATAAAGAGTTCATAGTTATCGTTCAACGGAGCCAACTGCATCTTCTCTGCTACCATTTGAGGAGAAATGGTCTTTGCAAGGTGGTAGAGTAGCAAGGACTTCCCTGAAGACTTACCGCCAATGATTGTATTTAAGTTGGGGTTAATTTCTATCCATTCAGGTGAAAAAAGGGCATTTGGACTTTCTACAACAAACCTAGCTTTGTCAATTACCAGGTATGGAGTCTTTTCTTCAGGCTTGTTTTTTTGGATTTTGACCCGATCCTCTGGCTCATAAATCACATGCTTTAGCCCTTCAAAAGTGGGATCAGACTTGATCCAGGTGAACCTATCATCATCTGGCTCAAAGAGCTTGCCCAAACTATGCGCGTCCGAACTCCAAATACATGGTTTGAGAGTTTTGAATTCTTTTTTAAAATCTTCTTGTGAAGCGTGTTTTTTACCTAAAGCAAAGTCGATTGTTCCTTTATTGGAGCTAAAAATTAAATGAGACTTGTGAATCAAAACCTTCCTGGTAAGGTGACCCTGTGAAGTCCAACTTACCCGGCTCAAATCCTCATCTGCATAAATGGCCGTTAGATAGTTACCCTTAAATAACTTATTGTTCTCTGCCAGTACTTCAATCAATTGCTTATCGTCAACTGAGGCATTTAGCATTCCAACTTGCAAATCTGAATATCCACTAAATTCAGGTTGATGCTCCTTTAAGGATTGCCCTAATTGTATCAAATTTCTATGAGTAAGTGTTGACTCTTGGGAGCTACCATCACTTACACCTTCGTATTCAAATTTTAAATTGTGTAACAGGTTCTGCTCAATATCCTCAATCTCTACTTTGTCGGAAAGGATCAGATGAAAGTTTACCCGTCTATTCCAGGAAGGATCCACTTCCTTGCCAATTACCAACTTATTTATGCGAAACTCAATATTTGGGACAACCAGTATTCGTTCGATTTTAGCTATTTCATCGTCTGAAAATAGCTCTTCCATCTTAGTCCTGTTATTTAGGTATTCTGTTTTCAGCTTCTTATAACCATCAACGGTATAGTAATCTGTTATTCCTATTGCAGAGATTTCTAGTTGAATGGCTTTCTTAAAAAGTCCCTTGACATAATCATCCCAGTCATCTGGGAATCCGTTACTTAAAACGGATAGAGGTGTGTGAACGTGCAGATCCCATAATCTCCATTCTGATCCTTTTGGATATTGCATTTGTCTAAAATTGATATTGGAAAAAATACATAATTATAACACTACTGAGGTAAATGCAATATAGGAATCATTGACCTATTCTCACACAAACAAGGGCATCAGAAGTCAGTTGCTATTATTATTCTTTTTGCGTACTAAACCTGATGAAAACCAATCCGGATGCAAAAACTCTAATAATTCGTCTTTATCATATTCTATAGGACAATTTTGTCCTGTAATAATACTAAGCCAATATAAGAGATTTGATGTATCAGTTATGATCAGGGGGGTAGGATTAAAACTGCCACTCTAGAAGTGAATTATAGCATTGATATAAAACAGCTTATTGGAATACAGTTATTTCCGTCAAGCAAAAATGTAGCACAATTTGTAGCACAATGTAGCACAGCTTAAACGGTTGGTTCCCCAACAATACGGACTCGAAGCCTCTTATCTTTTTTCCTTCAAAGCTGAATATGGCATCGTATCTTCCCTGAATTTTTGACATTAACATAACAGCATGTTATTTTTCAGATGCGTGAAAAATTCAACTGTTATCAAAATCGAGGATTTTATGAAGAAAGTATTAGTATCAGAATTTAAAAACAAAGAGGGGGAAATTATCCCACCCCCACCGGAGTTAATTCATGCCAGCGCAACCCAAATTGCAATCCCCGTTGATGAAATTGATGACTTGAAAGAAATAGGTAACGAGGTTCAGGGAAGTTATAGCTCTTCTATAATAGTGACAGGAAGGATTATTGAATTAGGTTAAGATCTTTTTATTCTAAACCTATTTGACCCTCAATTCCCGCTTTAAAAACTCCGGCCTCACAAGACCTCGTTCTTTAATATGTTTCTCTAGAGTTCGTCTTGTTACAAATCTTGTGATCCCATCTGGCAATACCTCTGTCCTAGCTTCAAGTAGTCCATTTTCCACGGCTTGATGAAGTTTGGATTTTGTGAGTTCAATTTCCCTGGTCATTGCATAAAAATGAGCCTGAATACCAAGCGGCTCTTTCTCATGCCAAAGAAAAGCCAACTCATAGATCATCCATTCATCCCTTTCATCTTCTTTGGCGAAATCTGCATTGGGGAGAGCGATAACAACCGGGATTGGTTTGTCACCTTCAAGACTATTTCCTTTATCCTGAATCTCGCTATTTTTAACAGATGAGCGGTATAGCGACCATAATTTTTTTCTTCCCTTTTGTTGCGAATAA
Organism: Agaribacillus sp. DX54; assembly: GCF_056858335.1. Taxonomy (NCBI): domain Bacteria; kingdom Pseudomonadati; phylum Bacteroidota; class Cytophagia; order Cytophagales; family Splendidivirgaceae; genus Agaribacillus; species Agaribacillus sp. DX54. The sequence goes on along the minus strand of NZ_JBXEQE010000018.1, from coordinate 132,655 downwards.
AACAACGGAGTTAATCATGCTTTCCGAGGAACCGATTTTATCTTCTTTTGTAGGAATTACTCTGTCTTCGTCAGACAAAACCTTGTCCTCATTGTCGGGGTAACTTTTATACAATTTATTCCTTAGCTTTTCCCGATAAGTATTCTACCCCCTTGCATCCTCACTTTTCGCATACCTGGCTGATTTAGGGTCGGCATGCCGCACCACATACCCAACAATTGCTTCCTGAAGTTCCCTGGTTTCCTTTGCAGTAAGGTTGACAAATTTTTTATCCTTAACTCCGTAAACAGCTAGCGCGAGATCAAACAAGTCCTCCAATATCTTGAGTTCCTGCCCCACGATTTCCCGTGATTTACTCATGTTTTTTTGAATGTTAGTTCAATGCTCTTTTAATGTCCCTTCGATGTACCCTCGATGTTTCTAAAACTCTCCATAATTGTTGAAAAAAGAAAATTATCACAAAGAAAATCGAATGACCAATTCAAAATCCATCACTATGAAAAATACACTTGCTCTCCTCGAAGAATTCCAAAACGATCCCCAAGCCTTCATTTGGAGGCAGGTCAAAGAAGTTGAAAAATTCAAGAAAGCAGGGTTTCCAATTGAGGTTGCTCTGCAACAAGTGGAACTCGATTACAAAAAGTTGAAGCTGCGCACAGACTCTCACTACTCCATGGAGTTAGAAGACAATTCAAACAAGCTCAAAGATGCTCAAGGTCAGTCCGGTGATTTAAATACCCGTCACAACCACTACACAGCCAGTGAAAAAGAAGGGCTTGCTGACAAGCATTTTGTAAGACTTGATAAACTCAAGGCTGGCTTAACCAGCCTCAAATCAAGGTTCACCGAATTAAAAAAATACATGTCTAACACTAAAAACAAATGATTATGGATCAAAAGAAACTTTTGGGGATTCAGCTCGATCCGGTGCTCATATATTGGATTGCCTTGCTGTTCCTGTTGTTCATCTACTTTTTCCTTTTTATGGTTGACTCACGGATGACAGAACCCTTTTTTATCTATGTTTTTGATATCCCGTTGGAAGATGCCAAGTGGTATGCAAGAGGCATGGCACTGGTTTTTCTATGCAACGCTTTTGTGTCTTCTAAGCTCCTGGCCAGGGGTGAAAATCTTCTTTTTTTTATATCAGTAGGCTTTTTTCTTCTCTTGAATGTCTTCTCGTTTCTGGGGCAGGAAGTTGCTATGATATTGCAAACAACCGATGTTTTTGGAGGTGTTTTCGAAGAAGAAGACCCGTTGGAAGAAGCTAGCTCAATACAGCACTACCGCCACTACATAAGTGTCGGCTTAACCATCACTTTGTACGGGTTTGCAGTTCTGATAGAGTTTTTGATAGCCCGTGCCAGCGAGGATGTGAAAGACATCAAAAAGTCTTTGTCTCTGTCATCTCTCTATCGTTGGTTCCAATCAAAAATCACCTTACTGCAAAGAGAATATGACCGGGCGTTGAAAAGGCTGAATGTCCTTGCCAAGGATAAGGTCGATGACCAGATTGAAACCCTCAACAACCAAATTTCAGAGTGTGAGCAAAAAGAACGCCACCTTCTCGGTGAGCAACGGTATCAGGATAAATTGATTGATCTGATGCACCAACAACGGATTGCCATTATCGAGGCAGTGTATGCCAAAAAACCACCATTTTTTAAACGATTTTTCTCATGAAAAGAACAAACAATGTTAAGGTTAGCACCAACAAGGTTGGTGCAACCATTTTGGCAACCTTACTGTGTGTTGCCAGTTATGCTCAGCAAATCACTGTAGCGTATATGCCAGACATTTCAACCAATTCCAGGACTGAAGCCTTTGAGCCAAAAGAGACCTTCAAAAAGATTGTTGGTCTACTTGATTTGAAAGACTCTAATGCCGGAGTTTCACTCTACACATCTGTCATTGGAGAGCCTTCAATTGCAAGGGTCAATGTGGCTACCCTGCCTCAAGCTGATGGAGGTTCAGTACTGGATCGACGACGAAACCTCTCAAGGTTTTTGCAAAAGGGGCTAGTCGATTTCCAAGAGTTGGCACAGCCGGTTGATGACTCCAGAACCGAGATTTTCCGAACGCTGGTTTCTATTACAGACCAGTTTCAGCCCGGGGTGGATCGCACGCTGTTAATCATAGAGAGCGACTTTGTTGAGAATGGTTATGTAACAAGTTTCGGTAAATACGCAAATAACCCCTCCGGTTTGATGGATGATTTTGACAAGATCATTGCTGCATTCAAGGGGGATAATGGGGACAGTTTACCGGACTTAACGGGGGCGGAAGTAATACTGGTCGTGACACAAAATAGTAGCGAGCTCAGTGTTTGGTCTGTGAAATTCTTTAAGAAAGCGATGCTCGAAACTTTTGGAGCGAAGGAAGTAAAGATTAAGGCGACACTCTAAGCCGCTTTAATCAAACGTTGTTTGACCTCATCAAATCTCTTCTACAGATGGAAAAGTCAAATCGGAATATCAAGGTAAAGCCAGCACCCAAGCTTGGGGATGTTGAGTTGATTTACAATGCTCGCATAAGCCCGGTATGGAAACTCTTATTTACCAAATTTGGTAAAGCATTGTTGGTTCTTTCAGGACAGTTCATTAGAGCCTATCGAGGCATACAAGCCTACATTCTTAGCGCTGTCAAAGGAGGCAAACACGGGGTTTTAGTTTCGGGGGTGTGTCTGACTTTAGCAGGGAGCAGTCAGCTATTATTATATAATTCATCTCACGTATGGGAATTTTTTGATGCCTTGTTTTCATTTTCCCGACCTGATTTATCCGTATGGAAAGGCTGGGATTGGGATAAGGTGTACGACATGACGGTGGTCAGCGTAAAGTCCAAAGCGGTGCTGGCCTATAATATCGTTTTTGTGCTGGCCTCAACAGTTCACACACTGACCAACTGGACAGGATACGGTACCAAAGAAATCTCGAAACGTGGCACCAGTTACCTGTATTTACTGTGTAGAAAGCTGTTCTCAAAATGGGTAACAGTGGGCGAATTTTTTATCAATTTCCTGGAAACGGTGTTGGCCATCGCCCTTGGGATTGTATTCATTTACTATCAGGTAGATATGTATTTTGGATGGCTGCTTGTCTCCATCGCCACCAATGAACTCATCATTTTGGTAACCGATAAGGTAACGCAACTACACATAAAGGTTCTTACCAATATATGAAATGGTTAGGTATCATACCGCCTTTTTTTCTGGACAAATGGAGAAGCATTTGCTATAAGAATAAGCAGAATTTAGCAGTCTTTTTGGGCGTTCTTATAGCCCCGCTGCTTCTCCAATTCCCATCTCATTTCGAACTAAATACAGTGCCTATGTTGACGATAACCGTTTCGCATAAGGCTTCTCATGCAATTCAGTATCACAAGTCCGGCTTGTCCAAAGAAGGCAACTACTATCTGGACAAGCAGATCAAAGCGTATTGGGCAGGTAAAACCAGTAAACTCTTAGGTATCGAAGGCAAGGAAGTCACTGAAGAAAATTTTGAACGATTGGTTAAAAGACTTCATCCGGAAATTGAAGGCGAAAAGTTAGGCGTTCGCTATTCTGGCGAAGAAAGAGCAGGTGTTGACCTAACCTTTAGTGCGCCTAAGTGTGTGACACTTCTACATTCACTGACTAAAAACCCTGAAGTCCTGGAGATGCATCGCCGGAGCTATCAAGCTGCAATGCTTGAGGCCGAGCAGATGATGTATACGCAAAGTAATTCCAAATACGCCAGAGGCTATACTCATACTGGTAATCTTATTTATGCCGCTTTCGATCACTTCTTAAGCCGTCCAGTGGATGTTGAGCATGATGGAGCAATTAGGCAAATTGCCTCCCCAAACCTACATACACATTGCTTTTTAGTAAACACTACATTTAATGAAAAGACTGGAAGGTATCAGGCATTAGAGATTTATAATCTCCATAAGAATAGTGATTACCTGAGAACCGTCTACCACAATCACCTTGCACTCGAATTAGAGGCAGCAGGCTTTCAAACCGAGCGCGATGGTAATTTTATTAAGCTCGCAGGGGTAAGTCGTGAACTGATCGAACGCTTTTCTGAAAGAAGCCATGAAATCAATCGCATTGCTGCTGAAAAGGGTTTGAATGCAAAGCAAAAAGGTGAACTTGGTAAACTTACCAGAAAAGCCAAAAGCAAAATCTCCCTCGACGACAAAGAGCTATATGAACATTGGCTAACAAGGGTTAATGAGCAGCAGCGCAAGGCTTGCGAGGAGCAGCTTCAATCTTTTGACCAAACCACCATTTTGAGAGGTGCACCAGGGACAGGTAAATCAACCATATTTTCTTACTTCAATGGATTTTACCAAAAATTAGGTAAGACACTGACTGCGGTAGCTCCCTCAACACAGGCGAGTTTATCCTTAGCCGAAAAAGGTCTTGAAAGTAACACCATCGCAGGGCTGTTAAACAACACCAAAGCACAAGAGAGACTCCGCAATAATGTCATGCTTGTGGATGAGGCAGGGATGATTGGTGTGAAGAATATGTCGGCTCTCCTGGAGCTGGGGACTAAATATAACTGCCGCATAATCATGTGTGGAGATACCAAACAAATGGGGCCACCTTCTCAATATGGTGATGCTCTTGCCATTTTGGAAAAACAAAGCCGTTTGCAAGTCTCTACGGTTGATAAAATCATGCGCCAAAGACATGCACCTGAATATCAATCGGCGGTAACTGACATCTATAAAGGACGGATTTTAGAAGGGTATCAGAAGTTAAACAAGCAAGGTCATGTCCATGAAATTCCTGAATATGAAGATCGGGTTAAAAAAATAGCGTAGGATTACATGGGCAGCGTTGTTAAAAAGCAGTCTACACTGATTGTCTCTCCTACCCACCATGAGGGTGATTTGATTAATCAGGCAGTACGCAGGGAAATGAAGAGTAAAAAACTCATTCATGGGCCTGAAAAGACCTTTGAGACTTTAAGGGATATCTCTCTGACCGTAGCTGAGAAAAAAGATGTTCTGAGCTATCAAAAGGGTCAGGTCATTCGATTTACCAGGAACCAGAAAGGCGGGTATAAGGCAGGATCTCATCATCAAGTGATTGATATTTCCAAAGATCAAAATGTCTTGGTGCGTGATCTTAAAACAGGTGCGGTCTCTAATCTTCCTTACCTAAATCCAGAGCATTTTGGGGTTCATTCCAGGCAATCTATCGGCTTAAGTGTAGAGGATAAAATTCGACTGACTAACAATGCCACTTCGATAGAAGGTAGTCGTATGGCGAATGGTACCAGCTATTCTATTCAAGGTTTTAATAAGCGTGGGGTCAGGTTGAGCAATGGTAAGACCGTAGCTCATGATCTCTACCATTTCCGCTACGGATATACAGACACCAGTTTTTCGTCCCAGGGAAAGGATGCACATACGACTTTACTCTCGATGAGTGATTTATCACAAGGCGGGATCAATGAAAAATCCTTCCTGGTCGGTGTTTCAAGGGGAACAAAAGAGGTCAGGATATATACCTCCGATAAGGATTTCCTGAAGAAATCAATCACACGTCGGCAGATAGATTGAGCGCAAGGGATCTGGCTGAAGACCATCAGCAGCGATTGTTGAAACGCCAGCAGCGCAGCTATCAAAAAGATTTACAACAGAAAATGAAAGCTCATGAAAGAGTTCAGGGACGGGAAAAGGCTTCTACGCGGGGCCTTTCCAAAGACGACCATACAAGATAAAGACCACCCGCAAGAGGTTGTGGATTTGGGTAAACGCAAGGGTTCAACGCAGTTCTTTGCGGTGACTTCGCGTGGGGAGGTGACAGATCATTTTAGGGTCTTTACGCCCTATGGCAGGTCATATGCCATCCATTATGCGCTTTTGCCCTATGTCGTCTTAGAAGGTCATGAATTGATGATCATTATGCATGATCTCCAGGTACTCATTAGGGGTCGGTGTCTACACATCATTGAAGAGCACATTGTAGGACGTGATTTGCTTTGGGTGAAACAATCACCAAGCGGCAAAGACGACGGTGGGTCTCAAATCTTTATCAATGAAATACAGGTCAGAGGATCAATACATAAAATCATAGGGAAACTTAAAAATGACGAAGAATGAAAGGAGCAAAAAAGAAGCTAAAAGATCAGGTTGATCATTTAGAACCGGTTAGGCCGGAAGACTATAACAAGCCCATTACGGCACCTGCACAAACCAAAGGGCTGTCAGATAAAGAGGTGCAGGACAAAACAGAAGTGTACAGCCGCATAGGTGGCAAAATGGATCGGTTTATTGCTTTTCAAAAGAATAAGCAAAAGTTTAAGGAAGAGAGACAGAAATCTAATGATAATCGGGTAAAGCAGGATGTTCATTATGCCAGGGGGGAACGGACAGGTCTGCAACAATCACCTCATGAAGTCATCAAGGGTGATCGTGATTGGAAAGACCAACAAGAACGTGACAAATTCATGAAAGAGCAGAAAATAGAATACGATAAAGAAGGGATGAAGAAGGATTTCATGGATAAGCATACAAAACTGGGTAAGCGCCACGTCTTTAATCATGCCCATAACAAATACCGAGATAAAGGAAAGAGCATGGGAAAAGACAAGGGCATGGATAAGGGTCGATAAAACGATAGGAAAAGAAAGAACAAGGTCAGGGAGGCGGTAGAGGCTTGAAAAAACTGATCTGCATATATCAAAGAAACAAGAATTAAACCAGTTGAAATAATGGGAATATTTCAAAAACAAACTGATAAAGAACGCCTTGAGGCTTTATTGGATCAGGTGCTTTGTACAATACCCGGAACGGATACACCCATCACCTGGGCGGATGCAGTCGAAGGAATTTTAGCTCTGGGCGCAACAGGTAGTGGTAAATCATCAGGTGTAGGTAAGTTTCTGGCAAAAGCGATGCTTAAGGCAGGGTTCGGGTTTTTGGTGCTATGTGCCAAGCCAGGTGAGCGCAAACGTTGGGAAGAATACGCTAAAGCCGTAGGGCGTGAAAATGACCTGATCATCTTTAATAAAGAAAGTGGCCTGGAGTTTAATTTCCTTGAATACGAATTAAAACGTCATGGAGAGGGTGCAGGGGATATTTTCAATGCCACAAATGCCTTTATGCATTTGAATGAACAGAACAGGCAACATCAATCAGGAGGTAGCAATAATAACGAGGAAAGGTTTTGGGATAACGCCCTTCGTGACTTGATTAGTATGTGCATCCTTACACTCTTGTTGGCAAAGGAAGAGGTCAGTATTTACAACATACGCAAACTGGTGGCCAGTTCATTCAATGAAGAACAAGCCCAATGTTATATGGAGCTCATAGGAACAATCTCTACTGAAGAGAATATTGATGAAAGCACACGCGAGGAAGCTGTGAAAGAGCTAGAGGGTATGATGGAAATAAACTACTTCCTTCGTATTCTCTACAAAGTTCAAAGTACAGATTTTCAAAGTGAAGAAGACATTGAGGATTTGGACCGATTGGAAGATTATTGGCTAAACGAGTTTGCCAGATTAGCGCCGCGAAGCCGGAGCATTGTTGTCGCTTCGTTCATGGGTATTGTTTCGCCTTTCATGAATAGAGGTATTTTGAAAAGTCAATTTTCAAAAGGCTTAAGCCAGGAGTTGATGCCTGAAAAGATCATCTACGAAAATAAAATCGTAATAGTGGACTTTCCAATTAAAGAGTTCAGACTTTCTGGCATATTCGCTTCCATCATTATTAAAAGTATCTTTCAGGGTGCAGTCGAGCGCCGGGATGTGGAAGACGAGGATAACCCTAAACCCGTATGTCTATACATTGATGAAGTCCAAAATTTCATCGGTCAAAATGATTTCCAGTTTCAGGCTACCGCAAGATCATCCTGGGTATCCTGTTTTTACCTTACCCAAAATATGAACGGGCTTTTTCCTATCATGGGAAACAATCAACCCCAAGCCAGAGCCAGGAGTTTGCTAGGTAATCTCAACTTGAAATTCTTCGGGACCAACGCTGACTTTGAAACAAATACCTGGGCGAGTGAGCAAATTGGCAAACACTTGGTTGATCTTGATAATCTTTCGATCAGCAAGGACATGGAGTTTAGTAAGACCAAGAACCAGCGATTAATGCACCGCATTGAGCCCGATAAATTTACAACGCTGAAAACTGGCAGAAAGGCTAATAGGTACAAGGTTGAAACGGTGGTGTTCAAGGCTGGCAAAACCTGGGGAAATGAAAAAAAGAACTTTGCGATTGTGGAGTTTGATCAAAGGAAATGAATTAAAACGCTTGCGCTTATGAAGCTAGACAATACAAGGCGAGGGTTGACCAGGGATTTTATATCGGTGATTTTAAGCGATATGAAGAATGCTGAAAGGCAGGAGGATTTCATTAGAAACTCTGTAGACTATTCAGGCTTAGAGCACCAAAACGTCCAGCAGAAAATCAATCATTTGAAATCTGTGATCGAAACTATGCACCAACTCAATCTAATTATTAATGATTATTGTGTCGAGCAAATTGAGGTCTTAAGACGGGCATCAAAAAGGCAAGCCCTAGAAGTTGATTTTTTAGACACCATTGATCCACGAGCGACCATACAAAAACGTGAAGCTGCATTGCTATGTAATAGATCGGAGTCTTGGCTATATAAAGGTAATCACATCAAACAATTTCAAAACGAAGCGAATGGCGGCGTGAACGTTTTGAGCTTTGCATCATATTTAAAAGAATTTAAGCCTTTTGACTATGAGGTATTCGTGAAGAATTACCAAAAAGAAACAGGTTCAAAACTTCGGTAGATCGTCTGTGGTGTTCTCTTGAGAAAAGGCCGATAAATACCGCCTTAGTGTTCGTATGTCCGTCCAGCCCAAAAACAACTGAATTTGATCAAGCGTACAGCCGTGACGCACACAAAAACTTGCAAATGTTCGCCTACTCGAATGAAATGTAATTTGCTCATACGCTTTGATGGTTTCCCTTATAGGCTTTCCAAGCTTGAAGGTCGTTTTTTGTACCTCATGCTGAAAGGTGGTTAGCTTCATCAATATTTTTCTTAGGTTCTGATTTTGTTGTTGGTTATTTGAAAATGCACCAACAAAAGACCTTCCGTATTTATTAAAGATAGCTTCAGCTTCCAGATTAAGCGGCACTTCAAAGTAGGCATTCGTCTTTTCGGCGTGCATCTTGATTTTTCCACGTACCACATGAATATCTTCAAGGCGTGTTAAGTCACTCCACCGTAGACCCGTTAATATGCTAAACTTAAAAGCATCATAAGTTTTGATTTCGGCTGGATTGTGAGGGTTAGGGGTGTAGTTTTTATAGTCTTCCCATTGTTCCCGTGTTAAGGCAACAATCTCATCCTGGGAAGTTTTCTTGCTCGATAAAATCTCGATATATTCTTGGACATCATCAATAGGCAGTTGTTTGTATTCTGAATATTTCTCGATATAGCGAAAGAAGGATTTAAGATCCTTGAGAAAGCGGATAATCGTCGTGTCGCTTTGTGAAACTGTTTTGGTAACACTGTAAGTGCTGCCTTTTCTCTTATCATAAACCTGGCGTGTTTCTTTTTTGGGAGTAGCTAAAAATTCGGTAAAAGCCTCAACCCAGGCAATGTCTATTTCACCAATTTTGGCTTTAGGTTTATAACTTTTCAAGCGGCTAAGTTCAGAAGAGTATCGCTCTAAACTTCTTTCCTCAGTGATCTTTTTTGACGTTGATTTTGCCTCAACATATTCGTTAAAAGAATTGGTAAGCAGTGAGTTCTTGGTGATAGATAGTTTCTTAAGTTTTTTGTTTCTATCAACAAGATAGGATTCGACATAAGTGACTTCATCAACGTTCTTTTCATAGGCTTCTGTGATGAGCTTATCTATGCGCTGCTTCTTTTTCAGGATAGATAGATTGGCTTCTTCGTACTGCTCTTTATTCCAGGCAACCCTTAATCTTCCATTGCTGAATTGCTGTGCAATCTGTGTTTTTCTTTCTGAATGTAAAGTATACCCAGTAGGCCATCTTTTGGATTTATACCGAATGACAACACGGTTGCCTTTGAGTTCCACAACCGTTTGTTTTTTCTGCTTTTTTAGGTGCTTTCCCATACCTTAAAGATATGAAATAAAAGTTTTTTGTCCGCATGATGTGTTTGTGTTTTTTTTGTCCGAGGACAAAAAACGGACAAAAAAATACTGGAAATATCGATTTTTGACTGGAAAAGACTTGAAACGACTGGAAATAAAAAATCCCTTTAATGGCTTTTAAAGGGCTTTTTTCAAGTATTTTAGTGGGAATTTCCTATCTGAGGTCAAGTAGGACTACATTCTCCACATGGTAAGTTTGGGGAAACATATCCACCGGCTGCACCTTCAGAACATCATATCTGGCACTCAGTATGCCGATGTCCCTGGCCTGAGTCGCTGGATTACAACTTATATAGACTATTTTCGGTGCCCCTACTTTTAGTAAGGTATCAACGACATGGTGATGCATTCCAGCGCGGGGCGGATCGGTGATTACAACGTCGGGAGCGGTGTGTGTGGCAATAAAGTCTTCATTCAGGAGATTTTTTATGTCGCCCGCATAAAACCTCGTGTTGGTTATTTGATTGATGGAGGAATTTACTTTAGCGTCTTCTACGGCATCTTCGACATACTCCAGGCCTATGACTTTCTTTGCCTGTCTGGCTACAAAGTTGGCAATAGTGCCGGTGCCGGTATACAGGTCATATACCGTTTCATCACCTGTGAGACCGGCATACTGGCTGGCAATCCGGTACAGTTTTAAAGCCTGGTCTGAGTTGGTCTGAAAAAATGATTTTGGACCTATTCGGAATTTCAATCCGCCCATTTCCTCGGTAATGTACGGTTGGCCCGCATAACAGATTATTTGCAGGTCCTGATAGGTTTCATTCCTTTTTTCATTGATCATGTATTGCAGTGAAGTGATTTCAGGAAACCGGTTTTTCACATGTTCCAGTAAATTTTCAATATTTTCCTTTTCATTGCGAGCAAATTGTACAATGGCCATCACCTCTTTTTGGTTTGAAAGACGGATGATCAGATTTCTTAACAATCCCTGGTGTTCCAGCAGGTCATAAAACGCCAGTTTTTTTTCTTTAGCGTAGTGGAGGATGGCCAGGCGAATCCGGTTAGAGATATCGTCCTGCAGGTGGCATTTGTTTATATTGATTACTTTATCGTACCTGCCGGGCATATGAAATCCTAGTCCATTCTTATCAAGAGGTGTTGCTGTCTTTATTTCATCATGGGTAAGCCATCTTTTATTGGAGAAGGTGAATTCAAGTTTATTCCGGTAATGGCGTGTGTCAGCGGCTGGTATAATTGGGTTGATCTCTGGCAGCGTTACTTTGGCAATGCGCTCGAGGTTGTCTATTACCTGTTGTCTTTTATAATATAATTGGGTTTCATAATCAATATGTTGCCATTTACAGCCACCACAGACCCCAAAATGCTCGCAAAACGGCGTGGTTCTGTGCTCCGAATACCGGACAATTTTCACAGGAATACCGGTCAGAAAATTCTTCTTCTTTTTTACAATTTTTATGTCGGCCACATCTCCCGGAGCCACTTTATCGACAAAAATAACCCGGTTTTCATGGCGGGCAATGCATTTACCTTCAGCCCCTATGCTCTCAATAGTCACCCCCTTAATTACGGTATTCTTTAATTTGCCGCTCATTAAAATTTTTATCTGTGGATAAATTCCTGTCTGTTTAAATCGCAAAAAAAGGAATTTATGCTTATATTCAATAATGAAACTCTCTGTAAAAACTTCCCTTTTGTTATTGTTCTTCTTCTTTTTCTCAGGGAAAGTCATTGGCACTCATATTGTTGGTGGTGAGTTTGAAATGGTACACCACAAGAGCTTCAACTACACATTTAATTTAATCCTGTACTTTGATGATATAAACGGAAATCCTGCCATATTGCAACAAGAAAACAGCCTTACCGCTTTTATCTATCGCAAGAGCGACAATGCGTTGATACGATCGGTGACCCTCAATAAAATACGTACTACCTTTGTGCCCTATACCAATATCGATTGTACCATTGAATCATTAAGAACCAGAAGGCTGGTTTATACAACCACTACGTATCTGTCTCCCCAAAGATTCAGTGATCCAGAGGGTTACTATATCGTTTGGGAAAGATGTTGCAGAAACAATACCATTGACAACGTAGTTTTGGTGGCTCCAAACACTGTAGGGCAAACATACTATCTTGAATTTCCTCCCGTGGTAGATCTGCGGGGAAACCCTTTTGTCAATTCTTCCCCGGTGTTATTTCCACCGCTAAGCGACTATGCCTGTGCGGGTCAGTTTTATTATGCTGATTTTGCAGGAAGTGATGCGGACGGGGACTCTATCGTCTACTCCATGGTTTCACCTTTAAATAGCTCCACGATAGAACCTACTCCAACACCCACCCCTGTACCTCACCAGGATGTGCCCTGGATTTCCGGTGTCGGTATCGGCAATCAGATTCCCGGCCATCCACCTTTAAATATATCGTCAACAGGACTGTTAACAGTAACACCCTCCTCGGCAGGTTTATTTGTATTCGGAGTGAAGGCAGAGGAATTCAGAAATGGAAAAAAAATTGGCGAGGTGAGGAGGGATTTTCAAATGCTGGTGATTGACTGCCCTGTCCCTGGCAGTGCTCCTGAAATATTTGCCAGGATTAAAGGCCAGACCGAGTTTTATAAAGATGGTTCCATGATCACTTTCACCAGCGATGACCAGCCGAAATGTATCGACCTGTTTGTGAAAGATGCCGATGCCCCCGAGGCTTTGACCCTCAGAGCCATACCTGTCAATTTCTCCGCCGATGTTTCCGGCATTTTATCCCTGAACGGAGGTTTTGTTGTTAATCAAGATGATACCCTAAAGGCCGATGTATGCTTCCCCGATTGTCCTTATACCATAAATCAGCCCATGTACATCGACCTGGTTGCTTACGATGATGCCTGTAGCCTGCCATTGTCTGATACGGTAAGAATAGGGGTAGTCATTCAGCCTCCGCCGAACAACGGTCCGGAAATCGTGAATCCGGCATCGGAAACGATCGTCCGACAGGTAACAGACGGTGAAACTTTTAGCCTGCCCATCAAAGGTATCGATGCTGACGGCGATGTTATGTCCATCGAGGCTGTGCTGCGCGATGGGCTGGATATGGCCAGTGTAGGGATGCGCTTAAAAACCACGCGGAGTGTACCCGGAGAGTTGGAAGCCGAGTTTATATGGGAAACGGGTTGTGAAATCTACGACTTTACAAAACAATCGACATTCGACCTTTGGGTACTTGTTGATGACCTGGATGAGTGCAGACTGGGAAACGCGGATACTTTGAACCTGTCCCTGTCAGTGCAATTGCCTCCCAACAACGATCCGGTTGTGTCTGCGGATTTACCCAATCTTACTTTTTTTGCCGAAATAGGTGAAACCTTGGATTTTACCGTATTTGCAGATGATATTGATAAAGACTATGTTACACTCAGGGTGGAACCTGCAGGCTTTCCCTTGGACTTCTATGAGATTAATTTTGAGGCAGTGGAAGGGATCCCCAGTGTTTCATCACCATTTCGGTGGGAGCTGGATTGTGAGCTCATCGACCTGGAGTTCAAGCATGAATTCAACTTCCTTTTTATCGCGACAGATCGTGACAAATGCAGAATTCCCAACGCAGATACCCTGAATGTGAATATAATCGTACTTCCTCCGAAAAACCAGGAGCCGGAAATCAGTCTTAGTGAGATCATTGAACAGCCCAAGGTGTTTAAAGTTGGTGACGAAGTGAAATTCAATGTCATTGGAACTGATCCGGATAATGACTCTGTGTTTGTGGACTTACTGGACAGGGAAAAATATGAAGGGATGAATTATATTTTTGAACCTGTCAGGGGAGTAGGGAAGGTGAGTTCCCTGTTCACATGGATTCCGGCCTGCTCGGATATAACCACCTCACCGGAACCGCCAAGTATCAATCGACAGTATGGCGATTTTATTACTTTTTCCTTTGTTGTTTGGGATAATTACTGTATAAGGCCACAATACGATACAATAACCCTTAAAATGGCTATAGAAGATATTATTGTCGATAACACCGACTTTCTTCCCCCCAATGTATTCACCCCCAACAAGGACGGCTACAATGATTATTTTACCATCCCCGATCTGCCGGAAGACAATTGTGCCAACCAGTTTGTAGAGATTGTTATTTATAATCGTCATGGTAAGTTAGTATTTAAGGATAAGGAGCGGACTTTTAAGTGGGATGGTGATGGCGCGGCTGCAGGCATCTATTATTACTTTCTCAAATTTACCAATGAGGAATACAACGGGACAATTTCAGTGTTGTATTAAGGATGGTTTTCAGAGTTGCCATCTTCAGCCATTAAAAACCTGCGCCTATTCTGAACCCGCTTTGTACCCTGCTTCCTGATAAAAAACCTAAGTAATAATCTACCCTCAATACTTTGAAAATATGTTCCAGTCCTATTCCGAATTCCAGATAATTATTTACTTCTGACGTTTTGAGATAGTTCAATGAGGAAACAACCTGAACCCTGGTTTTTCTGATTAATGGCAATTTGTTGATAATGAATCCATTAAAATGATGTTCATAATGCGCTTTAAAATAATTATTATCCGTGCTGTAAAGATAGTAATCCAGTAATTGAAAACTTCCCGGCTCGAAGGAAGAAAAAATCGTTTCATTACCGCCGAAATGTTTGAAATCAATGAAAGAGGTGCTGTCATTATTGATAAAAGTGCCGGCGCTTACCAGATAGGTGCCCGAACCTGCCAGGCCAAAGTCCAGATCATCGGTCACTGTCAGTTGAAGCTGGTCATAACTGATATCACTTCCCAGTATGCCATCGAAGCCTTTTCGGTAGTTGATATGAAAAGTGGGGTATTTAGAACCTAAACTGAGTTTTCTATTAGGTCTGCTAATGTATTTTTGGGCGAAACGCAACCGCAGGTTAAGATCCAGAATCAGTGCCTGATGATCAGGAAATGAAATGTCGGTCAATGATACATTTGGGGGTGTATTGGGGGTGAAAACCCTGTTTTCCTGATCCCGGAATGAATAGTCAGTGGTGTTAAATAACTGTTTCCGGTCCTCATATTCCAAGGTAGAGGTCAACAGGATGCCATTAAATAATTCGCTGCGATGCCTTACCTTAACAAACATCTTTTCATATAGCTTCATGAAATTTCTTTCTTCAACCAATGTCAGGTAACTGTTAATCAACGGATTTATGGGATTAGAGGGATCGAACTGAAAAACATATTTACCACCGGCAAGACTTATGAAGGAAAACTTTTTGGGGTTGAAATAATAAAGACCTTCAATTCTGCCATAAAAATCATCGCTTGAAAATCCATAGCGAAGTTCCGGATTGATTCTGAAAAACCGGTTATTTTCATAGGTCTTTGTATACCGAAAATTTAAATTGGGAACCACCCCTTCTACCGTGTTGAATTGAAGCATTTCTGTTACCGGGTTGATGGTGAAATATTTTCTTTTATATGTATTACGATAGGTATAACCGATTAACCCGATGTTACCAAAAGTCGGTTGGTTGCTTTTCCTGTCAACGGAGTCTTTGTATGGCTTTGACTCCTTGATTATTGACAGGCTGTCTTTCACATGATAGTCTTTGATTTCAGTGGAAGTGAGTGGTATAGGCCGGATTTTCTGCCAGTAGATGCTGTCGCGTCGGTTGGCATTGTCGTCTACAGACATTATTTCATTGGTAAAGTGTTTTTTTCCATACTCTGTTTCCATTCGGTAATTGGAATGGATTGAAATAAAATACCCGCTGCCTTTGAAACCAAAGACCTTAAACTGAAAATCAAATTTTTGGGAGAGCAGCATCCATTTATCATCTTGCACGGGCGCGTAAACCTGGTTTATTTTCAGACTGTCTACAAATTCTATCTGATTGGCTTTGGTAAGTAACAGGTCGACACTATGAATCCTCCAGGAGTTTTCATTAATATAGATGAATCCACTGAATACCGGGTCATTGTTGCGCACGGGAATAACCTTAATTTTATTGACCGGTTGGTCACCATCCATAAAAGTGCCTATCAACTGATAATCATAGAAGATGAAGGCATTGTTAGCGATGGGCGAAACAAATCCCCGCTCGCCGATACCCTCCACTTCGATTATATTTTCATAAAAGCTGAACATCATCTCCGAGGCCTGATTGAAACTGAAAGCATTGTTCCTGCCACTAACTTTGGAAGAAATCATACGCTCCCTGATCTTGTCAGGCTGTTGAAAACTGAATTCAGAAATGGATTCGGAGAGATAAACCACACCTGTATCGATAGTTACGGTAATACCAAAAATTTTTTCCGGTTTCTCATCCAGCCTTTGCAATCCTTTGACATATACCTTGCAATCATAGCTTTTCACCTCTTTTTGATAGTATTTTCTATTTTTGATGGCTTGCCGGATGATGGCATATGCGGGATCCTCATCTTGTGCATTGACGACTACTTCATCAAGGGTAGCGATTTCAGGCTCCATTTTAACATCCAGGCGAACATTTTCTACGCCAACGGTCACCTTCCTGAGTGTTTTTTTATAACCAACAAACTGGAAAATAATTTCATATTCACCCGGGTTTACTTCCAGCGAGTAATCTCCTTCCGCATTGGATGTGGTTCCGACAGAGGTGTTTTTGATGTAAAGCGTAGCAAAGGGCAGGCCCTGATCATTTTCGTCAGTAACTTTCCCAAAGATTTTTGCCCCGGAAACCTGGAAAGTAGTCATGCAACTGAGCGTTAATAAAAGGCTGGGAAGAAAGATAGCAGTAAATAATCTGTTCATCAATAAAAAATTGAGGTTGTCCTTTGCTATTATATAAAACAAGAAGGGAACCAAAAGTATTTTACCGTTAATAAAATATATTTCAATCGATACAAAATAAATAATTTTCTATTTTTACGCCGTCACTAATCTAGAGCAATGAAAGATAAAAAAGTGATCATTACAGGGGGTTCGTCAGGCATTGGGAAGGCGTTGGCTTATCAGTTTGGCAAGGAAGGTGCCAGGATACTGATTACCGGCCGTAATCAGGCGTCACTGATCGCTGTTGAGTCATCCTTAAAATCATCCGGTATCGAAGTATTGGCCTTTCAGTCAGACGTAAGCAAAGAAGAGGACAATAAGGCGATGGCGCAATACGCGATTGATCAATGGGGAGGCATTGATATTTTAATCAACAATGCCGGGATATCCATGCGGGCGCTTTTTGAAGAGGTAGACCTGGAGGTTATAAAAAAAGTGATGGACATCAATTTTTACGGCGCTTTGTATGCGACCAAATATTGCTTGCCACCTATCATTCGCAGCAAAGGATCTGTGGTAGGTATATCTTCTATAGCTGGTTACCGGGGGTTACCGGGCCGTGTGGGCTATTCTGCCTCCAAGTTTGCATTGCAGGGATTTCTGGAAGTTTTAAGAACGGAGATGTTAAAGAAGGACGTACATGTTTTAACCGCCTGTCCGGGTTTTACCACTTCAAATATCAGGAAGGTGGCCCTTACAAAAGATGGCGGCGTTCAGGGAGAGTCACCGCGCGATGAAAGCAAGGAAATGTCTGCCGAAGAATGCGCACTGTTAATCTATAAAGCAACGATGAAACGGAAAAAGCATTTGGTTTTGACAACGCAGGGCAAACTTGTAGTTTGGATGAATAAGTTTTTTCCCGGATTTATAGATAAAATGGTCTATAATGCGCTGGCGAAAGAGCCTGACTCACCGTTTAAATAGCCCTGGTACTACTAAAATATGACTACATAAAATATAATCGGACCTTTGGTTAATGAAGGGTAGCGATGTTGTTTTCCCTGATGTAAGCGATGTTTCCTTCCCATTCAATTTCTACCCAGACATCCTTTTTATCAATTACTTTGACCCTGTGCCCCTTGTCTATGATCCTGACCAGGTCGGCACCGGATGAAGGGGCATCCATGATGTAGGCGTCGGTTTGTACAATGATACCCCTGTTATAATTATCCGAAAAATTGACATGGTAAAAAAGAATGCCTAGTGTGAGCGTTAGTAAAACCCCGGTGGTAACCGGTTTTTGGTCGTATTTTCGTTTCTGCCTGAAAATAACCGCAAAAAGTATCAGGGCCAAAGCCAGTAGCATGTAGGTCAGGGATGCATTGTATTTCCGGTAAAGCATCATAAAAAACTCCCAGTCAGCATATTCATAGCCCGACAAATTATGGTTTTCGGCCAGCTCCTCCATTTTCTTAAGGACCTTTTTGTCAGTGGTTTGCAGGTAATACAGATTTAAGTAGTAAAGTGCTTTGCTGTAATCTCTTAAACCTTCTTTTATGAAAGCCATCTTGAGCAGCATTTGAGGAGAAGATTGCTGGTATGTTTCCAGCAACCTCTCATATATTTCAAAAGATTCGGTAAATTTTTGCTGGGAGAACAAGGAATCTGCCCGTTCAAGATTTGCCTGGGGAGATTGGGCAAACGACAGGTTTACGCCAAAAACAATAAAAAGTTGGATGAAAAAATTCAACAGATAATTGCGCATTGTACTCTTCTGAATTCCGATAGTGCGAAATTAATTAAATCGAGGGTCAACTTACAAGGATTTAACTTTAATTAACACAGGATCGGGGATGGCTGAGACGGAAAAAAATATCAGCGTAAATTTGTTGGTAAATTTTTGCATTTTAACCAATTGGGATTAATTTTGCACTCCGCAAACGCAGGAAACGCCTGTAGGGGTTTTAAATAAAGCCTTGACTTTCACATGATTCCGTAGCTCAGTTGGTAGAGCATCTCCCTTTTAAGGAGAGGGTCCTGGGTTCGAGCCCCAGCGGGATCACTTTCGTATACTTAATCCCCTTGTAATTTTAAGTGAATTTACCTCCGCCTTTTTAAAAGTATTGCGTTCCCTCCCCGGTATTATAGCCCTTCCCTTCTCCCTTCCGTGGTATGCGTGTTTGACATTTCATACAGCCCTATGATTTTCCGACGTATAAGTTCTGAGCAGGTATGATACCATAAAGTTCGTGAATTTTTCATATTATCTGGGCAGATATGATAGGTACCTTGGAAATAATTTATATATTAGGTGAAAGATGGCGCGGCAGGTGCTGACATGTATATAACCAAATGAGGTTAGATCTTTTAAGAAATATCAAAAATGGAGATACTGGGTCATTCAATGAACTGTATGACCTTTACAGCATCAGGCTGTTAAATTTCGCCTTAATGTATCTTGACAGTAAGGTAGAAGCCGAAGAAGTGGTACAGGATGCCTTCTGCAAAATCTGGCAGAACCGTCATAAACTCGATGAAAAATTTTCTTTAAACGGTTATATCTTCCGGATTACAAAAAACCTGGTTTTAAACAAGTTAAGAAAACGCATCAACGAGCCCTCTGGCTATGTGCCGATCGGTAGTTGCAGCATTCATCACAATAAAACTGAAAATGACATATTGTTTCATGAGATGGAGCGACTACTGGAAGATGCCATAGAGGCACTTCCTCCGAGAAGGCAATTGATCTTTAAACTGAGCCGGGAAAAAGGCTTATCGAATCAGGAGATTGCAGATCATCTGGATATCTCTGTCAATACAGTTGAAGGGCAAATTCGAAAGGCCATCAAATATCTCAGGAGCTACATTAAAATTGTGAGCCTCACCGTGATATTTATTTTTTTATAATAATTATTTCATGGGATAACGGTTAGCACCGATTTCTGTGTATTAAATAGTAAATGCAGGATTAACTAAAAACTATTTGCACAGAAATGGATATGCTTCTGATCAAGAAGTTTCTCAAAAAACAATGCAATGAGGAGGAGCTTCAACAAGTTTACCGCTGGTTAAATGACCCAAAGAATAATGAAGAAGTAGCTGCATTGCTAAAAAATAGCTGGCATCAGGTATCTGATAAGAAACCTGAGGCAGATGTTGACTTGGAAAAATTAAGAAATCAGATTCTGGACAAATTGAGTTTTACCGAAACTGTGCGTATTGATCCGGTGCAAGAGGCGGAGGCCGGTGCATTTGAAGCCGGTGCTTCAAAAGTTGGTGATACCGCGAGGGTTAAACCTATTCATAAATTCAGATGGTTGAGGGTGGCGGCGATCATCATACTCCTGGAGGGCATCGCCTTTTTTGCCTATCGATACCTTAGCCATACCGACCTTGAGCCTCAATACACAGAAAAAACAACACTCGATGGCCAAAAGTACACCCTCTTTTTAAATGATGGGTCTAAGGTCATATTGAACTCAAACAGTGTCCTCAGGTATCGCACGGACTTTGGTGAAACATCCAGGGATTTGGTTTTGGAAGGTGAAGCATTCTTTGAAGTCTATGAAGATGCATCCAAACCGTTCAAGGTTGAGACGAATGGAATTACCACCGTTGCCCTGGGAACATCTTTCAATATTAAGGCAGAGCCGGAAGCCAATGAGCTCAGTGTTTCGCTGATCACAGGAAAAGTAGAGGTGACCGGTGGAAACGAATCAGACAAAAAATTTATATTAACCCCGGGTGAAGCATTGATCTTTGACAGGGAGGCCGGGAGTTTCAGCAAAACCCTTTTCGACCTTAAGGAACGGGTAGCATGGAAGGATGGTATCATTTACTTTCGCGATAAGGATCTTTTTGAGGCTTTAAGGGAACTTGAAAAATGGTATGGTGTTGAATTTGAAGTGGTTAATATAGAAAAAGCCCATGATGACTACGGTAAGATCAATGGAGAATTTGAAAATGAAAGTCTCGCCAATGTGCTCAAGGTGATGAGCTTTGCGAAAGGCTTTAAATATCAGATTACAGGCAAAAAAGTGGTAATAGAACTTTAGCCGGAGCGTGGCCGGACAGGTATGTCATGTATGTCGAAATGTCGTAATTCATAATACTAATCTATGAGATCCCTAAGATAAATATTCTCAACTATCAAAATCACCCTATATGAAAAAAATTGATACAAGCTAAACAAAAACCCCCGGTATGAAGATACCAGGGGCGAATATGCTCTTGTCTGTCCATGTGAATAAGCTTAAGGTCCAATTTAATTTTATTCAAAGCAACAAGAGCGCCTCATTTTTATGAAAACCGATGTTTCACAAAAACATATAAATATATGAAATATAAAGCTATACGAATTATTACTTTGGCGTCGAAGTACTCATGTTACGTTTTAATACTGCAATCTGTCTTTATGTCAGTAGTAATAGCTTCGGAAGTTGCGGCCCAGTATAAAAGCGTCAAAACGGTGAAAATTAACGAATCATTCCGTAATCTGACGCTTCTGCAAGCTTTTGAAAAGATTGAATCCAATACTGAATTTAGATTTTATTATCATAGTGATGATATTAATAAATTCAAAAAAATTGATATATCGAGCCAGGGCGAACAGACCGTAGCCGACATACTTACTGAAATCTCCAGGTTATCACGTTTAAAATTTAAACAAGTCAATAATCAAATTGCAGTACTTAAAATACCCCGTTTACGAAAATTACGATCCGATCCGGTGGAAGTATTGAGAACAGTAGCTGGGAAGGTACTGGATGAGGCAGGAGTGGGTCTGCCAGGCGTTAATGTTTTGGTGAAAGGGTCATCGACCGGTTCGATCACCGATGTCGACGGAAACTTCAGCATAGATATTCCGGACGAGACCACCACGCTGGTTTTCTCCTATATCGGTTACATTACAGAAGAGGTGGAGGTGACATCAGGTCAAACCACTGTTAATGTGACCCTGCTTCCGAATATCACAGAACTTCAGGAGGTGGTAATCTCTGCCTTTGGACTTGAAAAAGAGACCAAGCGTCTCGGATATTCAGTTACTGAGTTAGCAGGCAAGGAAGTTACAGAAACCCGGGAGCCGGCATTCATTAATGCCCTGGCCGGTAAAATTGCCGGAGTAGCCATCCAATCAGCCAATAATGGCCTGGCAGGCTCCAACAGGGTGATTATAAGAGGCAATGCATCATTCAATAACAACCAACCCCTGTACGTCATTGACGGGCTGCCCATCGATAACACGCTGCAGGGAGAAGCGGGCGCATTTGGCGGTGTAGATTTAGGTGATGGACTAGCCTCTATTAACCCCGATGATATTGAATCGCTGACGGTCTTAAAAGGGCCATCGGCCGGAGCACTCTACGGAAACAGGGCGCAAAACGGTGTTATTCTTATCACCACTAAAAAAGGAAGTAGCGGAAAAGGCGTTGGCATTGAGTTTAACAGCAATACGGTTTTTGAAAAAATAAGAGCCTATGATGAGGATGACCTGCAGACAATTTATGGCGGAGGCTTTGGCGGGGAACTTTTCGGACAGGATGATGGCAGTGGAAGTGGTGTAAACAATGGTTGGTCATGGGGAGCAAGAATTGATACGACAGCTACTTTTATTGATTTTGACGGGGTAGAAAAACCCTACGAGTTAAACACCATCAATGATAACTTTGACCGCTTTTTTGAAACCGGTTTGAGTACCACCAATTCCCTGGCTATTTCCGGAGGAAATGAAAAAAGCACCTACAGGCTATCGTTGAGTCAAACGCATACGGATTCCCCTTTTCCCAATAATGCCAACCTGGACAGATATAATATCGGCTTAAGGGCAACATCGAAATTTGGTGAGAAGATCTCCACCGACTTTAAAATAGATTTGTCCAGAACCCTTGCAGAAGGCAGGCAATTGCTGCAACAAGATGGCCGGGGCGCCGTGGGACTCACATTTTTCAGGCTTACCAATACCACCAATGTGTTAGATTTGAGGCAAAAGGATGAGAATGGGAATTTCATTTTTGTGGGCAGCGGAACACCCAATCCATGGAATGCTGTGGAGCGGATAAATCAGGCTGATACCCGGAACAGGATAAATGGTTTTGTAAGCCTCAAATATGACTTTACCGATTGGTTGGCATTGCAGGTAAGAGGTGGTTTGGACCGGTCTAATATTGAAGATGGTTTTGGCATAAGGCCTAACCCGAATGATGATGGTGGCGGTCAGTACAGTGAACAAAGAACGACTGTGGAAGAGGCCAATGCCGATTTCCTCCTATTAATCGACAAAGATATTTCGGAGGCTTTTAACATATCCGGCACTTTCGGAGGCAACCATAGAAGTGCCACCTTCAACCGTACTACTATTTCAGGGCGTGATTTTGCCGATCCAAACGTCTTTAATATCAGTAATTTAAGGGTTAGGAATTTGCCAGGTTTTAGCCGCTCCAATACCGAAGTAAATTCTTTGTTCGGAGCCATGCAGTTTGGATACAATAATTACCTCTTCCTGGAATTAACGGCTCGAAATGATTGGTCATCCTCCTTAACTTCAATAAGACCCGGAGTTTCAGAGAACAGCCTTTTCTACCCTTCTGCCAGTCTGAGTTTTGTGTTTACCGATGCCTTTGACCTGGGCTCCATTTTCACATTGGGAAAAGTGAGGGCCTCATGGGCACAGGTAGGAAGTGACGCAGATCCTCATCAAACCGAGCTTACTTTTACACTGAGTCCCGAGACCAATGGCCTCTCAGGGGCATCAATTAACGGGGGTAATCTGCCTCCGACTACGATTAGGCCGGAAGAAACCGATGGTATTGAATTCGGCGTTGATTTGCGGTTTTTTGATAACCGGGTAGGGCTGGATCTGGCCGTATACAGGCAGGAAACCAGGGATTTTCTACTGCGGCAGAGCATTTCCAGGGCTACCGGATTTACCGGGGCATTTTTAAATGCCGGATCGATGGTAAATAAAGGAATAGAGGTTTTACTTACCGGAACACCAGTAATGGCCAAAAGATCTGGTGGATTTAGTTGGGATGTATCTGTCAACTGGGCCAAAAATGATAATGAGTTGACTGAGCTAAGTCCGGAGTTGGAAGAAACCGGCGTATCACATGGAAATCTGATAAGATCAAAAGTCGGATATCCATTTGCTTCTATCTTTGGCACGCCCATAAGAAGGGACTTTGAAGGAAATATTGTTTATGAAGTTGTTCAGGTGGAAATTAATGGGGAAACAGTCGACAGGGTCGTACCAGCCCAGGGGAGGTATGTCTTTGATGCCAACGGACAGGTAGTTACCGATGAGAATGGAAGTGCAATTATTGAGAATGAAGTATTCCTCGGCAACCCTAATCCGGATTGGATCGGAGGGATCACCAATACTTTCTCTTTTAAAGGATTTACATTCAGCTCCGTGATAGATGCCCAATGGGGTGGAAAGCTTTTCTCGAGCAGCTATCGTATGGCCTCTCTTTTAGGCCTGACAACCGCTACCGAAAGAGGAAGGTCGACCGATGAGTATATTCCTGAAGGCGTGAGGAATACCGGTACTTTGGAAAATCCGGTTTTTGTTCGTAATGATATCCCTTTTAGCCCGGAAGAAACTTATATTAATGGGAATCCCGGATTGCTGATCGATGAATTGTTTGTATTCGATAATTCATTTATCCAATTAAGGCAAGTAAGTTTGGGTTATACCTTTCCCGGAAGTTTATTAGGAAACACGCCTTTTCAAGCGGCAACGCTTTCCCTGGTCGCCAGAAACTTGTTTTTTATTACCAAAAAAGTGCCTCTGGTAGACCCGCGGTCCAGCACAACCGTGGGCAATGGCTTTGGGTTTGAGCAATTCTCTCTTCCCGCAAGTTTTACATTTGGATTTAATCTGAATATCAGACTTTGATGAAAAGGTGTTTAATTTAAATCGCTTAGCAATGAAAAGATTTATAAATATAAAATTATTCTTTACCCTCTTCCTGGCAGTTGGGATTGTTTCATCATGTGATGATGGCTTTGGTGAATTGAATCTGGATCCTGATGCGATCACCAGTGTTACACCGGGACAGCTTTTCTCCAAGGCATTGATCAGTAGCTCGAGGGTGGACATGGAACCCAGGACCAATTATTTCCATGCCTTTATGCAATACGGGTTTAACGGGTTTTGGTCAGGGACTAATTATGCTATCAGTGATGGCATTATTTCCAGGTACTTTAACAGTATGTATACCAGTCCCGTCAAAAACATAACGTTTCTTATCAATGAATTTAACGATGATGTGCCGGCTGGCAATACCATAGCGGCGGCAAGGATCTGGAAAGTGTTCTTATTTCAAAAGCTCACGGATGTTTATGGTGATATACCCTATTTTGAATCGGGCAATTCACTCGAGACCCGCAATTTTACCCCGGCCTATGATAGTCAGCAGGCGATCTATAATGATCTGATCAAAGAATTGAGAGAGGCCAAGGCAGCCTTCGATCCGGATGATGAAAATGGTATCAGAGGAGATCAGTTTTATGGAGGGGATATCGTTCGATGGGAGAAACTTGCCAACTCACTCCTGTTGCGTATTGGCATGAGGTTATTAAAGGTTGACCAGGGACTGGCACAGGAACTTATCAATGAGGCAGTATCTGCTGGCGGAAGCGGGGTAATGAGTAGTAATGAGGATATGCCGGTGATGAGGCATACGGAAAATGAGCCTAATCCCTTTGAATTTAATCTCAATGATCAGCATTTTTTGTTACATAAAACCCTGGTTGACCATATGAAAGTAAAAGGCGACCCCCGGCTCAACATCTATGGTGCCATTCACAATGAACCCAGGGGAGTCGTAACCTCTACAGATACAACCGAGTACGAGGGTTGGAGCTTCGATGAGAATGACCCGGAAGAAAATGTCAGAGTTACCTTCAGTATCTACAGAAATGAGGAGACCCCTTTTTTCCACTTCAGTTATGCCCAGGTGGAGTTTTTACTGGCTGAAGCAGCGGTGAGAGGACTCATTGCCGGTGATCCGGCTGCACACTATGAGGCCGGTATCAGGGCGCATATGGAATCACTGTCAGACCTGCCTACCGGTCCGGCGGTTACCGGTCAGGAAATTGATGATTACATTGCGGCTAATCCTCTCGATGATCCCAATGACCCCTCGGATGACTCAAACGAGGCAAAAATTGAAAAAATTGCCACCGAGTTTTGGGTATCGGCTTTTTTGTTTGATGCCGATGAAGCATGGAACAACTGGAAAAGAACAGGTTTTCCTGATTTGATACCAAATCCTAATACGCTGGATCAGGCAGTGGGTAGTGATTCACCCGGGAGAATACCCAGGAAACTCCCTTATCCACAAGCCGAATTTGTTAACAATGGTGTCAACGTACGGGAAGTATTACCAAATTTTGGAAATGCCAACGATTTCAATGAGGCCTCCAGGGTATGGTGGGATGTAGAGTAGGAATTTGACGATCGAAATCGATGCAAAGCTATTTAAGAATAGATTACATTGACAGGGGGGGATTTTTCCCCACCCCTGTCAAAATATGGCCCTTCTTTTCGGATTTTAAGTTGTCCGTTTTGCAGGCATTTTTACTTTTCCTGATGCCCACACTTTTACCCTCACCCGTATGGTCCCAGGAGCCCTCGAAACTTTTCACCTTATTAAGCAGCGATCATACCGGTGTTACCTTTGAAAACACCCTCGAGGATACAAAAGAACATAATATTTTCCGTTATGAAAACTACTACAGTGGTGGTGGGGCAGGTATCGGTGATTTTAACCGTGACGGCCTCCCGGACATTTTTCTAACTGGAAACCTTGTCGGAAATCAGTTGTACATCAACCAGGGTGATTTCCGCTTTGAAAACATCACAGACCCCGCCGGTATCATAGATGATGGGGCATGGTCGTCAGGGGTGGCAATAGCCGATGTAAACGGAGACGGATGGGACGATATCTATGTTTGCAACGAAATGTATGACAATGCTGCCGAACTAAGAAAGAACAAGCTTTACGTCAATAATGGCGATTTAACATTCACCGAGAGCGCTGAGCCATATGGTCTTGCTGATAAAGGAAGGTCAAGACAGGCAATTTTTTTGGATTACGATCGCGACGGTGATCTTGACCTCTTTCTTTTGAACTCTCCCCCGGAGCCCGGAAAATATTCAGGCATTTCCTGGGATAACCTCCTAGTAGATAAATACAGCCCCAGGTTATATCGAAACCAGGGAGGCAGGTTTACAGATGTCACCGGGCAAGCCGGTGTTTTGAAGGCAGGATTTCCTAACAGCGCTTCAACAGGTGATTTTAACCATGATGGCTGGCCGGATATTTATGTGGCCAATGATTTCAGGGCTCCTGATTTTTTATATATCAATAACGGAGATGGCACATTTACTAATATAATCGATCAGGCCATGAAGCATATCTCCAACTTTAGTATGGGAGTGGATGTGGCAGACATCAATAATGACGGATTGCTGGATATTTTTGTACTCGACATGGCCGCTGAGGATAACTACCGGTCCAAAGCCAATATGAGTGGCATGAATCCCGGGGCTTTCTGGCAGGTGGTCAACGAAGGAGGACATTTTCAGTATATGTTCAATACCCTGCAGCTTAACCGAGGAAACAATCATTTTAGCGATATTGCGCAAATAAGCGGTGTATCTTCTACAGACTGGAGCTGGTCAAATCTTATAGCCGATCTGGACAATGACGGATACAAGGATATTTTTGTCACGAATGGGATCATGAGGGAAATAAGAAACACCGATGCTTTTCTCAAAATACCCGGGTATGTTAAAGCAATTGCCCATGATTACCTTAAAAAGAATCCCGGGCAAAAGGGTTTGAATATCTGGGATGTGGTAAATCTCGACAGTGTTTTGGCATTTTTGCCATCCCAGAAGTTGCCCAACTATGCCTTCAGGAACAACGGTGACCTGACGTTTACCAAAAAGAGCAGGGATTGGGGACTGGATCATCAGACTTTTTCCAATGGCTCGGCCTTTGCGGATTTGGATAACGACGGCGACCTTGACCTGGTTGTGAATAACATCAATGACAAGGTATTTATTTATAGAAACAACGCCGACAGGCTGGTGGCCAACCATTACCTTCGTGTAAAACTTACCGATGGTGAAAATCACCATTTGATCGGCACAAAAATAGAAATACAACACGGCAGCCACCGTCAGTTTTTTGAGATCACCAACGCCAGGGGAATGTTCTCTTGCTCAGAATCAATAGCCCATTTCGGCCTGGGACAAGATAAAAAAGTAGATCGGATAATCGTTACGTGGCCCGACCAGAGACAGACCGTCAGGAAAAACATTAAGACAAACCGGTTGATGACAATCGATAAGGGAAAAAGTAACCTGTTGTCACCGAAACCGGTTGAAAAGCGTCAGCCTTTGTTTGAAAATCACACCGGCAAATCGGGCATCGAGGTCAGGCATCGTGAAAATGATTTTGACGATTTTGAAAAACAGGTGCTATTGCCACACCAGTTGTCCCGGTTTGGTCCTGCCCTGGCAGTGGCTGATGTGGATAACAATGGCCTGGAAGATTTTTTTGTGGGAGGAGCATCGGGCTACAGCGGTGAACTTTATCTGCAATTTCCGGATCAGAAGTTTTCCAAAATGACCCATGCACCATGGGAAGCCGATCAAATGTCAGAAGATGTCGACGCACTGTTTTTTGACTCGGATGGTGACGGAGATTTGGATTTGTATGTAGTAAGCGGAGGCAATGAATTTGAACCGGGAAATGTAAGTTACCAGGACAGGTTATACATCAATTCGAACGGAAAGTTTGAAAAATCGGATGGTATTTTACCCGGTATGCCCGTCAGTGGGTCTAAAGTGGTTCCCGGCGATTATGACAACGATGGGGATACCGATCTTTTCCTTGGTGGCAGGCTAACCCCATATGCCTACCCGCTTCCGGGTAAAAGCTACCTGCTGGAGAATAACAATGGGAAATTTTCAGACATTACTTCAGAGGCTATTCCCGAGTTATTGGCTATTGGCATGGTGACCGACGCCGTCTGGACCGATTTTGATAACAATGGAACACTCGACCTCATTGTGGTTGGAGAATGGATGCCTGTTACATGTTTCAAAAACACGGGAAAAAGTTTTAAAAATATAACCCTTGAAACAGGCCTCGAAGGAACAACAGGCTGGTGGTTTCGCATAACCAAAGGAGATTTTGATAAAGACGGTGATGATGACTACGTTGTTGGAAATTTGGGAAAGAACGCTAAATATAAAGCCAGTGAAAGCGAACCTTTTCAAGTCCACTATGACGATTTCGATGATAACGGTTCGAATGATATTGTTTTAAGTTATTACAATTTTGGAGGGATCTACCCTGTGCGGGGCAAATCGTGTTCATCCCAACAAATCCCCTCACTTCGAAAGAAGTTTAAAACCTATGATTTATTTGCGTCATCGGATCTGAATGCAATTTATGGCGCCGATAATCTGGACAGGGCATTACATTATGTGGTGAAAACATTTGCCAGTGTATTTATTGAAAACCTGGGTAAAGGTCAATTTAAGCTTTCGCCACTTCCGAATGAGGCGCAGCTATCGAGTATCAATGATGTGGTCATCGATGACTTCAACAAGGACGGGAATCTCGATGTATTGCTGGCCGGTAATTTATATGCCGCTGAAGTAGAAACACCGAGACATGATGCCAGCGTAGGTCTTTTGATGACCGGGGACGGCAAGAATAACTTCGAGGTTGTTCCCCCTGATGCCAGCGGATTTTATGCCCCCTATGACACAAAAAATGTGGCAGTTATTCACATAGGAAAAGATAAAATGATACTGTTGGGAGCCAATGATGATTATCTGCAGCTTTTTAAGGTATTGAA
Organism: Agaribacillus sp. DX54; assembly: GCF_056858335.1. NCBI lineage: Bacteria > Pseudomonadati > Bacteroidota > Cytophagia > Cytophagales > Splendidivirgaceae > Agaribacillus > Agaribacillus sp. DX54. The sequence goes on along the minus strand of NZ_JBXEQE010000018.1, from coordinate 102,968 downwards.
AGTTAAGAATCTTTAGCGCTCCAATTTTGGCCTTATCCTGCTGCTTTTGCCCATAAGGCTTGGGTTACTTGTCGAAAAACCATACCTCTGGTCAATAAAGGTTTATGAGCTCGCTCGATACCTGATGCAAATTTAACATTTTAGAATACTAAATTATCCAAATCAGGGCCAGTATAATCATTGTGTGAAAATTTATTACTAAAATTAGTATTGCTTATTCCGGTCTTATGGTTCTTGGTTTTTTGAAAGAAATGGATTAATATAAATGAAGTCGAGTTACATAACTTAAGCTAAAGGATTACTTTGCGTATGTAAAATGGTGTTTGAGGGGCTGCTAATTAGCGATGGCTTAATCATGGCATGGTAGAAATAATTAGTTGACGTTTGTGAATTGATCATTATTAAAAAGTTGATTTATGGAAAATGATGCGTGGCGACGTCTGAGGAATGGAGATATACTTGCCTTAGCATCCCTATTTGATGAATACAAGGATGATCTTTTTTCTTATGGAATCCATGTTTTCAAAAAAAGAGAATTAGTAGAAAATGCTATCCAGGATTTATTTGTTGAACTGGCCTCCAAATGGTCAAAACTTCCGGAGGTTAATTGTTTAAAGGCCTATTTATTTCGAGCCTTGAGATATAAAATTCAACGTCAATTATCAGCCTTTAACGCTAAAAATGAAAGGTTATTCACAGATGTTTTTGACCATGACCTAACGCAGATCTCTCCTGAGGATCAATTGGTTAATGCTGAAACCAAAAGACTGAATGATCAAAAAATACGACATACCATTTTGCAGTTGGCCCCCCGTGAAAAAGAAATCATCCATCTGCGGTTTTATCAGGATTTAAGTTTTGAGAAGATCGCTGATATTATGAATTTAAATTATCAAACGAGCCGTAACTTGCTCGCCAGAGCAATCAAAAAGATTCGGTGTAAATTTGACGAGCATTATTTGGCTCAAAAATAACAGGACTGTCCCAAATTCTTTTTTCACTATCCTATTTCTCACCTTAACCATGCCTTCAATTAATCAAAGCATATCGAAGGACTGGCCTTTGCCGGTATACTCAGGCAGTTCTTCATCAATTCTGGCGAAAGGATATTTCAAATTTTAATTTATGTTTTTCGATGGCCTGATCATAGTGAATTATCAAAGATTTAGCAGGCGCTAAAAAACTTTTATGTGCATACCAAAAAGGTTCACCAAAATTGATGAAGAACCAATCAGGCTTTTCACTTCCGGCGTGATCCGACATTTTCAAACCCCTATCGGAGCCTCTCAAAAAGGCTTTTTGAAAAATTTGTTTTGATATATAGTTACAAGGTGGGTATTTCTTGTACTATAATAAAAAAACCGGGGAATTGCGCATGAGTGATATAGATTACACCAAATACAAAGCTGAAGATTTTGTACAGGATTCTAAATTTTATCAGTGGGTGGTGTCGCCTGATGATGAGGTCAAAGCATTTTGGAAAGAGTGGTTGACCCAAAACCCTCAAATGCTTGAAGAAGTAACGTTGGCGAAAATCATGTTGACGTCAATTATAGAGAGCAAACCATCCTATAAGCTATCTGAACAAAAAAGTAAGGCAATACTGGAAAAATCGGTGCAGGCCTATTACCAAACCAGGCAAAAGGATTCAAAGCCCGAACCGGCCCCTAAAACTGTTCCCATTCAACGCAGCCTATTTAAATGGGTCTCAGTCGCTGCTGCAATTGGGCTGATTGTCAGTATTGTTGTAATCAACAAGACCTGGGATTTGGCCGGAGAAACCTATAAGACTGAATTTGGAGAAATCAGGCATGTTACACTCGCGGATGGATCGGAGGTGGTTTTAAACGGAAATTCTCAGCTAAAGATTCCAAAGACCTGGGATACCGGGCAGGCAAGAAATGTATGGTTAAAAGGGGAGGCATTTTTTTCAGTGCAACACCTGACATCCGAAATAAAGTTTGTTGTGCATACGGCCGATTTACAGGTCGAGGTCTTGGGAACGGAATTTAATGTCAATAACAGAAGAAATAAGACCAAAGTTGTGTTGAGCTCGGGTAAGATAAAAGTTAATCTGGAGAAAAATAAGCAAACGTTGGAAATGCAACCCGGCGACTTTATCGAATTCTCGAGCCAAAGTAACGAGATCAACAAAAAAAAGGTTGATTCGAAGAAATATACGGCTTGGACCAACTTTGAGCTTACTTTTCATAGTACCCCGGTCGAAGAGGTGTTTGAGACGCTGGAAGATGTTTACGGATACTCAGTAGTCGTAGAAAATCAAGTAGATTTTTCGGGACTAAGCCTTACTTCAAAAGTTTCTGCAAGGGATCCTGAAATTCTGCTACGGGTTTTGGAAAACACTTTCCAAATGAAAATTAGACGGAACAAGAAGCAATTGCTAATCACAAAGTAAAAATCAGCCCTGTCAGTTATTTACATACTGCCACTTATTCATTGACAGGAACTGATTATGGTATAACGTTAAATGACTGCCTATGCGATTTAATTTACAAGTATTTGTCACATTTATTTTTATGGTGTCGGTTGTTTGGGTGCCTTTTAAAATACCTGCTCAGGCGACTAATTTTTATAATCGGGTGGAATTGGTTTCTCTTAACGTACGAGAGAAACAAGACCCTTTGGAAAATCAAAAGCAGCCTTTAAGGCAAGCTTTATTGGGCTTGGAGGAAAGATTTCAAATCAACCTTTCCTTTAATGATGAGTATGTGCAAGGGGAATCAGTGGACAAAAAAAAGACGGTCGGTAATGATGTTGAAAAAATTCTTGCCGAAATTCTTTCTCCTTTTCAATTGATTTATGTCAAATTGGATCAGAAACACTATGTCATAAAATCTTCCCGGCCGAACGTAGAAAAAGCCATTTCCAAATTGGACAGGAAAAGATTTAAAATTTTGCCTGATCGGATTTTAAATCCGCAAAAAACCATTGACACGACCATTCCTGCTTTACGGAAAGGCGGTGACCACATTGTTTCCGGTAAAGTTACCGACAGGGCCGGCGAACCTATTCCTGGCGTCAATGTAATTATCAAAGGATCGACACAAGGTGTAATCACAGATAGTGATGGCAGCTATGTGATGGTGGTGGATGATAAGCAAGCTACCCTGATATTTTCGTTTGTGGGTTATGAAACCATAGAAATGCCTGTAAATGGGAGGTCGGCCATCGATGTAGTATTGTTTGAAAACCTGCAGACCCTCAATGAAGTGATTGTAACGGCCCTTGGTGTTGAAAGGTCGACAAAATCGCTGGGTTATGCGGTTAGTAATGTAAAAGGTGAAGAGATTGGTGAAACGGCCGAATCCAATGTAATCAATGCGTTATCGGGGAGAGTGGCAGGGTTAGATATCAGTTCCTCATCAGGGGGTGTGGGCGCTTCATCCAGGATCATATTAAGGGGAGTAAAAACAATAGGCGCTAACAGTGATCAACCTTTATTTGTAATTGATGGGGTTCCGGTCAATAATTCTTTGAGAGCTACGGGACGCATTGACTATGGAAATAGCATTGCGGATTTCAACCCCGATGACATTGAGGAAATAACGGTTTTGAAATCGGCCGCTGCTGCTGCTTTATATGGTTCGGCGGGGGCTAATGGTGTGATCGTCATTAAAACCAAAAGCGGGAAGGGTAACAAGAACCTTGGTTTTGAGTTTAATAGCAGTCTTACATTGAGTGAACCCTTCAGGTTAATTGATTACCAAAACGAATATGGCCCCGGATTGCCGGGAGTTGATTGGAACTATTATGATCCTGTAGGCGGTACAGGCAATTCCTGGGGCGATCCCTTTGGCGTACAAGAGACAGCCGTGCAATGGAATAGCCCGCTGGACGCAGAAGGTAACCCTGTTCCTTTGCCACTTCGCGCATATCCGGATAATGGGAAAGATTTTTTTGATACAGGGGTAATGCGCGAATTAAGCCTGGCAGCTTCTAAAGGTGAAGAAGGTAAGTATCATTTTAGATTGGCCTTAAGGAACGCTGAAGAGCAAGGCATGGTGCCTACCTCAGAGCTAACCAGAAATACGATTACATTGAATGCAGGGGTAAATATAACAGAGAAGCTGGAGACAAATGTAAATTTAATTTACGCCAATCAGGAAAGCCCCAACAGGGTTGCTACCGACAATTGGTCGAATAATCCAATCAGACAGGCCCTGATTGTACCCAGGCACGTTGATGTAAAAGCGCTCCGCAATTATGAACATTTGCTTGCCAACGGTGTGCCTGTTCCATTTGAGGTTACAGGCCAGGATCCCCAGGTGATCGTACCGGGCTGGACTGCCGCAGATGGAGACTTCTTTCCCAATCCTTTCTTTACACTCAACAACGAAAAAAATGAATACAGTAATGAGCGGATTTTTGCTTCGGCCCATATTAAATATAAATGGACCGATTGGCTGCAACTGGATGCTAAAGTCAACCAGGAAGTAATCGATGAAAAAATTGAACAAAAAAGGAATGAGGGGGTCCGGTTATGGACGGGATCATTCTTTGGGTATGCCGGGTCCTATTACCGGGATGTTTTTCAGAGAAAAAATACTTTTGCCAATGTGATCCTGACTGGAAACAACCGCATTGGAGCGTTTGGTTTTAATGCCATACTGGGAGCAGAGACAAGGACTTTCGTACTTGATGGTGCCTGGCAACGGGCGCTTGAATTAGAACTTCCTAATTTGTTTACGATTAATAATGCCGTGGGTAATCCGCAGCTTGATCAATATTATTCGGAATCAAAAATCAACAGTGTTTTCGGCAATGTGGATTTCGATTACAAAAACCTGGTCTTTTTTACCCTGACAGGGCGTAATGACTGGAACAGTACCTTACCCATTTCAAATAACTCGTTTTTTTACCCATCCGCATCATTAAGTTTTATTATGAGTGATTTACTGGATCTGCCATCTGCTATTTCTTTTTTGAAATTTCGAGGCAATGCGGGCAGGGTTGGCATCGGCACCTCAGCTTATCAAATTGACCCTACTTTGTCAACAAATACCAGATTAGGCGATGTATTTGAGGCAACCATTGCCAATGGGCTTAACAATCCAACCCTAAAACCAACGAGAACAACCACCTATGAAGTGGGTATGGATCTACGGCTTTTTGACGCCAGATTAAACTTCGATGTGGCCTTGTATACGGGAAAATCCGAAGATCAAATCCAAAGAGTACTTTTACCCGGATCTTCAGGATATACAAGCAGAATCATTAATGCCGGAGATATTAAGAATGAAGGCATCGAAATAGCTGTAACGGCAATCCCTGTTGACAAAGCTATCAGATGGGATGTTGGTTTTACTTATGCCAGAAATGTAAACGAGGTACTTTCGCTTGCCGAAGGTGTTGACGAATTACAGATAACCGCAAAATACTCCAACATCAGAACCGTTGCCAGGCCAGGTGAGCCTTATGGCCAATTGGTGGGCAATGGGCTCAAACGTGACCCAAATGGTAATGTGATCCACAATAACGGTCTTGCGGTTCAAACAGACCAGCAGGTTGTATTGGGAAATGTTACTCCCGATTGGTTAGGAAGCTTTATGAGTACTGTCAGTTATAAAGGGCTTAGCCTTACAGCGCAGGTCAATGCAAAATTCGGAGGGGATATATTCTCATTAACCAATCAATGGGCAGCCAGTGCAGGACTTACGAAAAGTACGCTTTCTCCTCACAGAAACCAGTCTATCGTCGGAGAAGGGGTTATGGAGGTGATCAATGGAGATGAAGTAAGCTATGTGCCCAATAACGTGGCAGTGCCCTACAGAGATTATGTTGGAAATCTGATGAGGTGGGGACTTCATGAACCGGTGGTTTATGATGGCACCTACATCAAGCTGAAAGCTATCCAAATTTACTATTCCATACCGCAAAAACTGGTTGACAGATGGCTCCCTTTTCAACGCATGAGAGTAGGTGTAGCAGGCCGGAATTTGGCATTGTTATATGCCAAGGCGCCTAATTTCGATCCGGAGGCGTCGATGTCTGCAAGAAACACCGATTTAGGGTTTGACATGTTTAATTTACCCACTGCCAGAACGGTCACGTTCAACTTGTCCTTTAGGTTTTAATTATTAATGGTTGAAGATTATGAAAAATTTAGCTACAAATCAAAGTTGGTTGTTGCCGCTGCTTTTTCTTTGGGTGCTTTCCGGTTGTGACGATAACTTTGAAGCAATCAACACCGATCCCAACGCTTTTTCAGAAGTGCCGGCACATTTTTTTCTCCCGGGTTCCATATTATCCATGGCCAATGCAGAAAATGATTATTTTGACGGATATCTTTATCCGTCATCCTGGATTCAGCATACGGCTTTGGTTAGCTGGGATCAACCGGGCAATTATTTTTACGAAAAAGGCCGTTCAAGCCTTTGGAATAATTTATACCGGGGGCCTTTAGTGGATCTGGATTTGATGATTGCACAAGCTGAGGAGGAAGAAAATCAGTCTCTCAAGGCAGTAGGTATGATTTTGCATGCTTACGGATTTTCACTGTTGGTCAATGCCTTCGGGGATGTGCCATACAGCGAGTCTTTTCGGGTGGATGAAGGAATTAATCAACCTGTCTATGACGGGCAATCGACTATCTATGAGGCGATTCTTGCACAATTGCGACAAGCCGATGCGCTGCTTGACGGTGTGACCAGCATAGATATCGATCGGGATTACGATATCCTTTACCGGGGTGATGGCCTCAAATGGAGAAAGTTTGCCAATAGCCTAAGGTTTCGTTTATTAATGCATATATCTGCCATCACCGATGTCGCATCAGAGCTATCGGGCATTTCTCCCTTGTTTGAAAGTAGTGATGATAACGCCATCTATCGATATCCGGGAGATATAGAAGGTGCCATTTATTCACCGGCCCAGGCCATAGGACCGGAGGCTACAGACCAGGGGCATAGAATGGCATCGCCATTGGTTGACAGGATGACTGCCACCAATGATCCAAGGTTACCCCTGTATGCCTTGGTCAGTGAAGATGGAGGAACTTATGCGGGCGTGCAACCGGGTATCTATTTTGTGGAAGATGATGTATTCTCAGGCATTAATCCGGCCGGTTTCACGCGTGATGCCACCATTACCTTCATGGACTACTCCGAATTATTATTCCTGCAGGCAGAAGCGGCCGAAAGAGGTTTGATTACCGGAGATGTAACCGCTTTTTTAAGCGATGCGATCGGTTGGAACATGACCCGCAGGGGTGTGGTAAGTGATGCTATTATTGATTACGTTGCTAACGTACTTTCAGACGGTACCGACCTCGAAGAAATTTATATGGAAAAGTGGGTAAGTATGTTTGGCAGAGGTATGCAAGCCTGGACAGATTACCGCAGAACCGGTATGCCCGGTCTTTCCCCGGTACCTGGCGGCATTGTTAATGTGATACCCAGAAGGTTTAGCTATCCTGAAAATGAGCAAGCGACCAACAGCGTAAACATGCAGGCCGCTGCTGCCAAACTGAGTAATGGAGATAACCTCGACTCACAATTAATCTGGACTATACACTAACGCTGTAAATTATTTGATCATGAAAAGATATATATACCCACTGTTTATAGTTTTGCCATTATTGTTTTCAGGATGTCTTGATGAACCCGGGCCATTTGCCAGTGATGCAACGCCCGGACTATCTGTTACCTATGATGAAGAAGTCAGCGAAATTACTTTTACTAAAAATCCCGATGCAACCATCACAGGAGCAATAAACATATCAGGTAAGTTCTTTGTCAATCCTGCGGCCGTATTTGATCGGGTGGTGATTATAAAAGCCTTAATGGATAACGATTTCAAGGTGATTGAAGAAAGTCTGGCCATTGGGGATTTAGCTTTCTATGATTCTGTTGTTTTTTCTATTTCCAGCGTTGAAGCGCTTTTTGATGGATTGAGCATCGAGCCTGATGAAATTGTGGTAGGATCGACTTTTGGCTTTCGGCCAATAGGCATTTTACCCTCGGGAGATACGATCGAGGTTACCAACTCGGTAACTGTAATTCCCGATTATATTGCCTTTTGTGAGATACCCGATTTGGCGCTGGGAACCTGGGTGGCGACCAATACGGTATCCGGCTTTTCCAAAGAGGTAGAACTCATTTGGAATTCTAATGAAAATCTTTACGTTTTGACTGATTTTGGATTGGATTGGAGCAATTGGGATGATTTTTGGTATGGCACAATGTTCTCCCTTGCATGTCCGATAGTAAACACAGATCCTGTAGAGATTAATCTTGCCGGTAGGGGATGGGACACTGATGAGGAATATGAAATGCTTGCCGATGACGGCGTTACCATAGAAAAGAGAAGGTTAAGATATATGCCCTATATCTATAAGGAGGCTTCACCTGTTGGCTATTTCGATGCAACGACTGGCAGCTTAATTTTTGATGGTGTAAATTTAACAGATGCCTGGTGGGATGCCGATAGCCACGACCAGGTAAGCCTCACCTTCTCTAAAAAACCTTAATGGCCCTATTCAAACGACAGGGGAAAAATGTATTTACCTTTGATGGTTAAAAATGGGACATCGCCAAGCGATAAAGGAATGGAAAATGTGTGCCGGAAAAACTCTGAACGACAGGGGAAAAATCCATCTCCTGTTTTAGAAAAATGGTTATCAGACAGTTAAATAGAATTATATGAAAGGGTACAGACTAAAAATGACATCGCTTTTCATCTTAGGTGTTACGATATCAACGGCATTACCTGCCTATTCCCAGGAATGTAAGGTGGTTCGTTTTGTTTATTTCGTCGAATCGGATTATGATTTTAATCAGGAAGACAAAGACGCTATAGCGTCGCATGCCCTCGCCTTCCAACAATATTGGTATGAACAACTGGGGGTGACTTTTTATCTTAATGATCCGATGGTAGAGGTGATTTATGCCGACCATCCCAGCAGTTGGTATATAAATACGCCCGACGGTATCCACGGGGATCAGGCGAGATGGTACCGATTGGGAAACATTAAAAAAGAGGTTTATTCAAAACTAAACATTGAAGATTTCGATCCTAACAACAGGGTCGTAAATTATCCTGCTTCCCGCAGTGACGGTAAAGTCGGGGCTAACTTCGGAGGTGCCTGGATGGATGCCGATGACATGTGGTGTATTTCAGGTAAATCCGGCTCTTTTCCTTTTGATGAAGGTACTTCCGCTCATTGCCTCGGTCACGTGGTACATGAATTTGGCCATGTCCTCGGGTTACCCCATCAGGGCCCCCGGACGGATTGTATGCAATTTGGTTTTTATAATAATACCGGAGGGTCGGGTATGTGCGACTTTTCCCGGGAAAATGTGGACCAAATCCTGGCTGACTCCGACAATACAGGTTGGTTTGAAGCAATTCCCGGACAAATTTGCGGATCATCGGGTGTTGTTTGTGTCAGCGATAGTGATCATGACGGAGTATGTGACCCGACTGATCAGTGTCCGGGATTCGATGATACACTTATTGGTACTTCCTGTGACGATGGTGACGATGCCACTACAGATGATCAATACATTAACGCGGGCTTTGCAGGTTGTAGATGTGAGGGCAAGGTAGTTGTTGGGGTCGATGAAAAGGCATTTGAAAATAACTTGAAGATCTATCCCAATCCATCATTTAATTTTATTACTGTCGAGTCGGGGACTTATATGGATGCCACAGTCGAAATCATCAGCTTAACCGGCAAAATCTGGTTATCGAAATCTGCCTCCAACCGGACTGAGTTGAACCTGGCGTCTCTTCCGAAAGGTGTTTATATACTCAGGGTATGTCATAAAGATTCTATTATTCAAAGAAAAATAATCAGGAGGTAATGTTGCAAAAGTAAGGCGAGGGCATTTCATAACTTCAGAAAATGGTTCCTGAAATTACAGGAAGTAGACAGAGCTACCCAACCTTACATAGCGTATGGTTAAAGCTGAGCAACTCTGCTACCTTAAAGGTCCCCTAAAAACTTATCAAAATCCATTTATTCGATAAGCAATCTTTTTATAATTCTCAGATGGCCTTATTCCCTCATTTCCTTCCAGCACCAAAATCAAAATCACCGAGCCGGAATCATCCATAGGGGAATCAATCGGTCTATCGTTATATCCTCACCTGTACAAGATAGCAACCAGATGAAGCATAACAGTAGCACAGCCATAGGTTTAATTCGTGTGTCTGTTTTCATAATTTATGATTGATGGTGAATATTTACTTTAAAGTAAATGGGCTGTATAACAAAAACTTATGCTTACTTTGCAAAATGTAATACTATATTTCCGGTTGAGGCGCTGTGAAGGTTTTCCGTTTGTATGATGGTACTGAGTACAGTCATAAAGCCTACAAAATGGTGCGTCATTGTGTTGTCCTGCACCAAAAAAATGCGTGATAGACCAATTATCGCTACCATGCAATTAAGGGATCACTACCTATCTGATACGCTGATTTTCAGGATGAATGGTAATATTGGATATTCGCCTCCCCGGTACAGGGAAGGGAGCCATATTGGGCCGCCTCGCTTTTTTCGGGGCTTTAAAATCGTAGTTTTTACCAACTAGAAGGGCTAATACACGGTTCAAATGGGTGATCGATATTTGTTTTTTGAAAAGATTAATTTTTCAGGAAATACCGAACCCATCGATTTCCGGCGGACTTCAAAACACGAAATTTCATCGTCATCCCTATCGCATAGGTTGAAGTAGCAAGGGGATACGCCCCTTTGTAATAAGTGCTTCAAACCCCCATCGGGATAAATTTTGAGACATACAGGATTGTAATTGCTAATCATGATAAATATAAATAACGCCAATAAAGGATAAGCGGCCTCCATGTTTTTGTACCTGACGTGAAGTTGCCCTTTTGCCTGGCGTATTTTTTCAATGCTGCAGCTAAACTGTCTTAAATCTTCCACCATGTCGAGCCAAATCATATCCATCATACTGAATTTCCGCCATTGCTTGTTAGCGTCCCTTGCGGCAGGAATTATCTCTTAATTATCCCAGTGGTTGATTAACCGGTATTCTTTACCTGCCCCTTTATTGACCATTCCTGTTTTTTTGTTCAATGCATTGCTTAAAGCTTTGATGTCAGGCGCCCTGAAAAAATTTTCAACATTTTCTGGGCTAAACCATCCATTCTGTAAGTTGCCCGACCTGTTTTTCCATTGTTTTAAAGGTTTAGTCGAACCATGGTTCAAAACTATGCACACCGGTATATTTTCGGACAGAATAAAAGCCAACCTGAGCAAAGCATAGTAAAGGGCTGCCCTTAGAGCAACCCTTGATTAGTAAAACAATGACATGCGCACCTCAAGCAGGTTTGTCAATCAAATTTTGCTTAATCACATGCATGAATTTTTTGTATTTCGCGTCAGGTGGATTGTTGGGAGACAATCCAATTCGCGCTTTTTAATGATCAAATCAGCATAAAAATTAAAAGCCTGTTCCAAAAGTTCTTTATCATTTTTCGGATCCATCCTTTCGACCAATTTGTTTTGACGATCAAAATACCATTCTTTAAATTCATTTGTAAGGTTATTATCAAAACCCATAATGGCTGAAATTAATGGGCTAAAACCCAGGAAGCCAGCGTAGGCGTCAATTCCTTTCGTGGCCAGGTCATTGGCGCATTTCACGTTTTTCAATTCAGCTTGGATCAGGAACAAGATAAGCTCGACCTTTGGAGGCAGGTTGACTCATGGTGTGTTTTGTAACCCATTAATTCCGGATCGCAATCTTCAATTTCAAATTGTCTTATAACCCCTAAAACTGCGTTTTGGTAGCTTTGTAATTCTTCGATTCCCGATAAAGGGATCGCGATCTTTCATTGATTTTCTTTTTGATCGTATTCTATCATGATTTATGGAATTAGGTGTAATAAAAAAGTGAGTTGTGTTTTACAATTTCACAGGTTGTGTTTTATCGGGCCCTGTTTAACGCACTAAAGTAGAGGAGAAATTTAATTGTATCCTACTACCGCAATGCGTAGTATTTTACGTTACTTTTGTTTTGGCATAGACGATTCAAAAGTTTTGTATCAACCCTGGGAATTGATATATTTATGCTATGGAAAATAACACAAAACCCCGCTCCAAACACATGGGAAGAAAGATTGGCCGCATGCGTGAACTGTTGGGTATCAGACAGGATGCGGTCGCCGACAAATTAGGTATCAGCCAGCAAACCGTCTCCAAAATTGAACGGAGTGAAAATGTCGATGATGAAATGCTGGCCAAGATGGCCAAAGCGCTGGGTATAAATGTAGAGGCCATTAAAAGCTTCGATGAGGAATCTATTGTTTACAATATTATTCAAAACAATTATGAAGGGGCAACGAATAATACACATAGCGAAAACCCTCAATATCATTGCACTTTCAACCCTATCGATAAGTTGATGGAGGTTGTTGAAGAAAACAAAAAATTGTATCAGGAGCTTTTGAAGGAAAAGGAGACTGTTCTGAGGAGTGAAAAAGAGAAGGTGGCGATGTTGCAGAAGATGTTGGATGAAAGGAAGTGAAGTGATTTTTTAGTATTTTTTTGGGCTATGGGGATGATAAGTTTGGCCAGCGCTTAATTTCCCGTTGACTTTTGCAAATTTTTTAAATTGTGGATCCAATTTCTTTTTAGCTGTATGATTTTGGCTTATCTGATTGAATCCGGTTTTTGGAAAAAATACGAGATTAGATGTCTTAGTTTATAGTTATTGTTATCAACCAAAAGCGGACATGGCACTAACATCTTCTAATGCGTATTTCTACGGTTGTTTATTTGTTTATTAAAAGCTAGTTTGCTAAAGGTTAAAATATCTGTCTTAAACCTAAAGTAGATGTTGATTAAACTTAATACGGAGCATATAATTTCAGTTATCAATTTGATCTTCAAACTTCGTTGTTCCAAAATAACAAGGTTAGAAGCTAGACACTGAGATTGGATGAAGTGAATCGATTACTTTAGCTTATTTATATTTAAGGAATTGTACATCATACACATAGGTTAAATTTTTATTGCTTTAAAAAACAGCCATGATTTCAAGGGATGAAGCAAATGAACTTATAGCAAGTCCAAAAATACCAAAGGACGGATCATCATTGCTTTATGACCAAAGAAAGACAAAACAGGTTTATGAATTAATCTCCCAAGAAGATAATAATCTAAAGTTTAAACTTGACTACAGCGAGAGTAACAGGGTCTCACTGAAGCTTTCTTGTCACCATAGAGATTTTGGCAATCTTGGTCTTATTCGGATCGATTTCCAAGGATCAAGGCACGAGAATCCGCAAACTTTAACAGCGACAGCACCAAATTTTTTACATAACTACGTTGGGCTTGAAATACCTCCGAGAAAAGCACACATTCACATTTACGTTGAAGGGTCTGAGCTAAATTGGGCCATACCAATGGAAGATTATTTGAAACTGGATTCTGGCCAACGATTTCAATTGAATATAACGGAAATTAATGTTGAGGCAGATAAGATGAGAGCGGTTGAAGATTTTGCAAGACTGATTAATTTGCAAGCCACTTTCTCATTTTTAGGTAAATTATCGTTAAATTAAATATATGAACGAACTGTCCAAAATATTAGACGATTACTACAATTGGCTTAGATCCAAAACTCATATCATTGAGGATGAGCAGACGGATTGGACAGCCATAGCAACCCCCTTTACCGGAATATTTAACGATGGAATTGAAATTTATTGCAAAAGAAAAAATGGCAAATGGATTCTTTCGGATGGAGGAGAAACAATTAACTTACTTGAAGAAAGTGGGGTGTCGATAAGTAGATCTCCAAAGAAGAAACAGTTTGTGGATGGTATAGTAAAAAACTATGGAGTAAACGAAAGTAAGGGGGAATTCTATGTTGAAGCTAATATAGAGAATTTTTTACAAAAGAAGCATTACCTGCTACAAGCAATATTGGAACTCCATGATTTAGAATATTTATCGGAGAAAACCGTTCGTTCTTTGTTTAAGGAGGATGTTGAGAACCATCTGAACGAAAAGAGAATCATTCACGTTAGAGACGTTAAATTCGCAGGTTATAACGGATTGGATTATCACTTTGATTTTCATTTTCCAAAATTTGATAAAGAAATTGTATTAAAAGCATCAGAACAACTTCGCCAAAGCACAATTTCCTCGTTTGTTTATTCTTGGCAGAACGTTAAGAAATTAAGGGAAGAACACAATAAGAAATCATTTGAAGCAACTATCTTAGTGAACGATCTTTCACACGAACCAAAATCTGATTTAATGGAAGCATTGGCTATTGAAGGAGTACAGACCCATAGATGGTCAAAGATAGAAGAGTTTGATAAATACATCGGCCAAAATTAAAGGGCAATAGATGCCATTTGATCTTACAATGATCAAAATACCTGACAGTTAGGTAAGCATATTTAATAATATGCGGATGGAACTTTTGACTTTTTCTCTATTAAAAATCCGATGCGCATAGTATGCTTATCTGATCTCAATCATATCTTGAAGGATTTAATAATGATATATCTCTTTCCATTTTTTCGTTACAGGCAATCTGAGATACGAGGTGCCCGGTTACCGGGCCAAGGCTGAGCCCCATCATAGCATGACCGGTGGCTAAAATTAGATTTTTAAAATGCTTGGGCCGTCCCAGATAGGGGAGGCCGTCAGGACTGCAAGGACGCAGACCGGTCCATACATCCAGGTTTTGAAAGTCAACAGCTTTAAAATCGGGGAAATATTGAGGTATGGACTTAAATATACCATTTAAACGCTTTTTATTGACTTTTTCATGGGCGTTCCCTAGTTCCATGGTCCCTGCAAAACGCAATCCGTTTTGCATAGGCGTTACCGCAACCCTGGCTTCTGTGAGGATTGCGCAGATCTTTGGTCGAGCCTTGGGCTGAGGTAGTAATACACTGTATCCTTTACCGGCGATCAAGGGTAAATTGACTGAAAGGTTTCGACACAATCGGCCTGACCATGCACCCCCGGCTATGATATATTCGTCGGCGACAAAACTCTTATCTTTGGTATGAGCAGCCGTAATCACACCTGTTTTTTTAGAGAACGAGATGACTTCTGAAAACGGCAGAAATGAAACCCCCAAGGTGCAAAGCCTATGATACAAACCGGACATAAAAAGCTGTGGGGTAAGGAAGGCATCCCCAGGAAAATAAACCGCTCCGGCAATAGCTAATCGCAGGCCCGGATCCAGTTGCCTTACCTCATCCGATGATAATACCATGGCCTTTATCCCAAGCTTTTGGGCCATCGTGACCAGAGATGCTTCTTCATCCAATACTTTGAAAGTTTTACATACCATCAGCAGGCCTTTTTTCTGAAATCCAAATGCCGGCAACGCTTCTTCACCGATTTCCTCATAAAGTTGCTTACTCGCGAGATTAAGCCAACTCAATAGGGGCGCTGAACGCGTAACGTGCTTTTTGTTGGCTGCCCGGTAAAATTTCCAAACCCAGGTAATCAGGTCTTTGTCAAGGCGAAGCGGAAGATGAAAAGGACTTTCAGGGTTAAACATCCATTTTAACCCAAGTTTAATTGCCCCGGGTGCTGCAAGAGGGATAAAATGGCTGGGAACTATCATGCCTGCATTTCCGTGTGAACAACCTTGCCGGAAGTCTCCTTTGTCTATCACTGTTACTTCAAACCCTTTCTTGTTCAGAAAATAAGCGGAACACAAGCCAATGATACCACCTCCTACGACTACTGCTTTTTTAGTTTTCATAGGGGATTAAATTACCTGGAAGCCGTGAGCATAAGGATCGTCATCATCTATGAAAATATTATTATAGCCTGTAATCCTGGCCCATCCCTCTATACTGGGTATGATCGCCATCATGCCATTAATAGTGGTTTCTTCTTCTATACGTCCGGTGAACTTGGATCCGATGTAACTTTCGTGAATGAAGGTTTCACCGATTTTCAGCTTACCTTTTGAATACCATTGGGCCATTCTTGCTGAGGTGCCGGTGCCGCATGGCGACCGATCAATGGCTTTATCTCCATAGAAAACGGCATTTCGAGCCGTAGCGTCAGCAGAAAGCGTATTTCCGGTCCATAGGATGTGACTTAAACCTTTTATGGAACTATTCAATGGATGAACAAAGGAATGCGCCACATTGATCTTTTCCCTTAAAATCCGGCTATGCTGAACGAGCTGCTCTGCAGAGAAATCTTGTATGCCACTAAAATTCTCCTGTGGATCGACGATGGCATAAAAATTACCTCCGTAAGCTACATCCACAGTAAGCTTACCCAGGCCGGGACAGGCTACCGTAATATTTTCGGCTGCCAGATAAGCAGGAACGTTGATCAGCCTGACCGAGGTTACTTTTTTACCTTCTTGTTTGTAATCGACGATGACTAACCCTGCCGGCGTTTCAAGCCTTAGCTTCCCGGGAGATTTAGGATTTACAAGCCCTTCTTCAATAGCGATAGTGACAGTACCTATGGTGCCATGACCGCACATTGGCAGACATCCACTGGTTTCAATAAACAAAACACCAACATCATTGGCAGGGTCTGCGGGTGGATACAGAATACTTCCCGACATCATATCGTGCCCCCGCGGCTCAAACATCAGCCCCTTTCTGATCCAGTCATACGTTTCAAGAAAGTTTTGACGTCTTTCGGTCATATTTTGACCTTCGAGGATAGGCCCTCCGCCAGCCACCAACCTCACAGGATTGCCACAGGTATGAGCATCTACACAAAAAAAGGTCTTCTTAGCCATTTGCTTTTCAAAATTGTTGAACCGTTCGGGCCTCTATCAATCTTCAGGCACCTTTTACACATGGACTCGAGACACATCATATGCTTGTAATTGGATTTCCGTGGTTTACATTCTCCAGATGTTTCCGGAGCGTGTCGCAGTCATGAGACCATTGATTTAAATGATACCTTTACCCTATTGGGCGGCTGCCGGTTCTAAATTTAAGTAATCAGGTAGTTGCGGCCGTTTTTCGAGCGCCCGTTCTATAACTGCTATCACTCGTTCCCTTTCCTTACCGGCCAGAGGTAATCTCGGAGGACGCACATTTTCGCTTCCGAGTCCGGTATATACTTCCGCCAGTTTTATATTCTGAACCAGTTGGGGATTGATATCTAATTCCAATAAGGGAAGGAACCAACGATAAATATCCACCGCCTCTTGCGATTTACCAGCTTTTATCAATCTATAGATCGCCACGGTTTCGTGAGGGAATGCACAAACCAAACCGGCCACCCATCCATGGGCACCCAGGAAAAGGCTTTCCATGGCCAGCGTATCCACCCCGGAAAAAATTTTAAAACGATCCCCAAACCTGTTGATCATTCTGGTCACATTGGTTGTATCCCTTGTGGAGTCCTTCACGGCTACGATATTTTTACAGGAAGCTAACGCTTCAAACATATCCAGGCTCACCATAATTTTATAGTCTACAGGATTATTATAAATCATGACAGGCAGATCTGTCGCGCTGGCAACCTCCTTAAAATATTGTACGGTTTCCGCATCTGTGGCCTTGTACCTCATTGGCGGCAGCAACATGATACCGTTTGCCCCATTTTGCTGGGCCTTCTCCGCTTGTCTGATCGCATTTTTAGTGGTTTGCTCGGCGATGTTCATAATAACGGGAACTTTACCCGCTACCACAGAGCGCGTCGTAGTCAGTAACTGAAGTTTTTCTTCCTCATTTAATGCGCTCGCTTCACCTAAAGATCCTCCAAGTATAATCCCGTCTACTCCAGCCTCTACCTGAATGCCTATACTTTTGCCAAATTTGTCAATATCCAATTGATCGTTGTCTGTAAATTTGGTTGTAATCGCCGGATAAACACCATTCCAATTCATCATGATTTATTTAGTTAAATGTTAAGTTCCCTGCAAATTTCGTATCCCAATGGATTAAAACCTTTGACTATTTTTGCGAATAGTCATGCTATTTTGCTCTATAATGAATATTTATGGCATTGATTCGTGCAAAATAGTATTTACTTAGTATATTAACTGTATGAAAATTCTTCCTTTTAAGATACCGAGGACAGAGGATGTATCTTTTTTGGTTCAGTTTGATGATGAGCCACATTTCTACGATACACTTCATCAGCACCCGGAAATCCAGATCACTTTGATTCTAGAGGGCACCGGGACCTTATATCTTGGAGATTATATCGGAGAGTTCAAAAGCGGGGATATTTTTGTTATCGGGGAGAATATTCCACACGTATTCAGAAGTGATAAAATATATTATGAAGATTTGCCCCACCTGCGGGCCAAAGCGATTTCAGTGTTTTTGGACCGCAGAACATTGGGGAATAATTTTTTTAATATTCCCGAAACCCGAGAAGTATCCGATTTTTTTAAGAGGGCAAAAAAAGGGCTCAAGATCACAAAGCACACCAAAAAGGAGATTTCTTCGCTATTGAAAAATATTACGCAGGTCGAAGGGCTCGACAAGCTTATACAAATTTTGATCATGCTTCGCCTCCTGTGCAGAACCGATAATAGTAAATTTCTATCCAATTATGTCACCGACGGTGATGTGCAGGAAATTGATGGTAAAAGACTAAACGATGTTATCCAATTTACCTTAAGCCAATATCACAGGCCGATCGGACTGGAGGAAGTATCTGCTATAGCCAACATGTCTTCCAGTGCCTTTTGCAGGTTTTTTAAACATAGAACAAGAAAGACCTATGTTAATTTTTTGACTGAGGTGAGAATAAGCAAAGCATGCAATTATCTCCGGGAGAAAGATTCGACAGTGATACAGACATCTTATAAAGTTGGCTTTAACAATCTCTCGCATTTTAACAGAAAATTTAAAAAAATTACAGGATATACTCCCACCGGATATCAGAAAAAACATCATCTGATACAGCATCCCTTAAAGAGTGGCTTGATTTAAAACACCCGTGGTATTATTGGAAGTAGTAATTGATACATATAATTTACAAAATAGCATATATTGATGAAAACCCTATCATTATTAGTAACCAGCATAACGCTATTCGTGTTATCGGGTTCAAAAGTGATCGACAATGATTTCAAAAATTGGAAAATCACAGCGCCCCCTGACTCGTTACATCTGGATCCGTTTTACAAAAAATATATCAATGTTAATGGCATCCCTATTATATCATCGCACAAAGTACCTGATGAGGCAATTCAGGCAGCGGGAGTAACGGTAGCAGCCATGACGGAATTTTTGGTGCCTAAAGTATTGGACGCGTTGGTAAAACACCACACCAAAGTGGCTATTATGGCCAGATACGAGGGTACCACTGATTTGCCTGAACACCGCTATTTGGCCAAAGATACTACGCTTAACTGGGATGTCAGGGCCAGGGGATTGGGTGGGACTTTGGAAAGCCCGCTAACAAGCTGCGCAGAGGAAAACCTGCTATGTTACCAAATAGATAAGTACCATGCCGAAGACATACTTATCCATGAGTTTGCACATGCCATTCATGGGATAGGAATCCTCTCCGTCTATCCTGACTTCAATGATCGTCTCCAGGCGACCTTAGATGCTGCCTTGCAAGACGGTAAATATAAAAACACTTATGCCGCTACCAACATTCATGAATATTGGGCTGAAGGAATACAGAATTGGTTTGGCGTCAATGCAGAAGTGCCCAAGCCGGATGGCAAGCATAATTATATAAATACTGCCGACGAGATGAAGGTGTATGACCCCCAACTATACGCATTGATCGATGAATTCTTTGATTTGCCCACCTACAATCCTTCCTGCCATGCCAAATCGAACATTTATACAAGCGATTAATTTTGTTTTGACAATGATCGCCGCCATTAAAAAATGCTGCTTTTTTCTCATCGTTTGCGCGGGACTTATTGCCTCTTTTACTGCCGGGGGACAGGAGGTAAGCCGCGATGATTATGCCAGGGCTGTTAGTTTTTTGATGGAAAATATAAACAATAAAACAGCCTTCAATCTGTTTGTTCGCGCCAATTGGTACCCTGATAGTTCCGGTCTTTGGTACATGCATTATGGGCCGGGGAACAAGGTATTTAATCAAGTATCTTTCCCTTCACTGGAAGTGTCACACCTTTTTGACCATCAGAAAGTGGCGGATGCTTTACGTGTTATTTTGAAGGAAGAAATACAGGCAACAGACCTTCCTTTTAATTCTGTAGACTATATTAATAAAGAACATATTCAATTCAGCGTAAAAGGGAAGATTTTCCAACTTAATTTAGAGGCTCATACAATTACTTCCGTAGCGCCTCAAAAGGAAGAGTACCTGTTCGAATCCCGATCACCTGATGGCAAATGGGTGGCCTATTCCGAAGATTATAATCTTTTCATAAAATCAACAGAAACAGGGAAAGTGTATCAGTTGAGTACCCGGGGAAAAAAGAACTATGAATACGGCAGCTATTATGGCTGGTTTGATAAAATGGAAGGTGAAAATGGTGAACGTCCTCAGCGATTTTATGTCAATTGGTCTCCCGATTCCAAATGGATTCAAACCAGCATTTGTGACCTGAGGTATGCGGATAAAATGTATTTGCTCGATTGGAGCGTAGACACGCTTTACCGCTCCAGGCTGCTCTCCTACTTCAGGGGTTCGCCCGGAGATACTACGATGGTTCACATGATACCGGTATTTTACAATATCGAACAGAAAAAGGAAATTGTTCCTGATTTACCACGCAATACCCATATTAATGGTATTAGCTTCCGTTGGTCTGCTGCACCGGGACAGGTTTATGCGCATTATTCGGAACGTGGGTATCAAAAATCCCATATCCTTAAACTTGATCTGAAAACCAATCAATTAACCACCCTGATTACTGAAACAAGCGATACCCGTATTGACAATTTTAATTACTGGTTGATCGAAGCAAAGAACCGATTGATATTTACTTCGGAACGTAGTGGTTGGAAACAGCTTTATACATTGAATCTGGAAACAGGGACGATAAAACCCATTGGTTTGGGGGACTATTATGTCAATACCGTCCAACAGATTGACACGAAAAAGGGTATTATTTATTTTTTGGCATCCGGTAAAGAACCAGGAAGAAACCCCTATCATCAGCACCTTTACCGGGTAACTACAGACGGCAAAAAGTTAAAACTACTGACCGGAGAAGATGCTCACCATGAGGTGAGTTTCTCTCCGGATAGAAACTATTTTTTTGATAATTTTTCTACGGCAACAACTCCCACTATTTCCGTTTTACGAGATGCCGGAAGTGGCAGGATTCTGGTTGAAGTATCCAGGGCAGATATAAAGCGTCTGCTGGCAAAAAACTGGCGTCCCCCTCAGGTATTCGAGGCCACAGGCAGAGACCATAAAACCAGGATTTACGGAGCGTTATGGAAACCAACCGACTTCGATCCTATGAAAAAATATCCACTTATCGACCATAGCTATACCGGCCCCCATACGCAAATGTTTCCCAAATCATTCAGCATGACGTTGGCTCGGAACAATCAGGCCTTAGCGGAATTGGGGTTTATTGTCATGATGGTCGATGGCATGGGCACCGCCGGCAGATCGAAGGCATTTCATGACGTTTCCTACAAACAAATGGGCTTTAATCTGACCGATCACGTATTGGCCATCGAACAATTGGGCAGGCAATATAGTTGGATAGATACCGATAAGGTAGGAATTTTTGGACATTCCGCAGGGGGATATGACGCGGCCCACGCCCTGCTTCAATTCCCGGATGTATACAAGGTGGCTGTTGCGAGCTCGGGTGATCATGATTTCAGGATGGAAAAGGCCTGGTGGCCTGAAATGTATATGGGCTGGCCAGTGGATTCCAGTTACCACCTGCAATCCAGCATTACCATGGCCGGAAAATTGAAAGGCAGCCTGCTGCTGGTGCATGGAGGTCTGGACGACAATGTGAATCCTTCTGCCACGTTTAAACTTGCTGAGGCACTGGTTAAAGCTGATAAGGAGTTTGACTTGCTAATACTTCCAGGCCAACGCCATGGATACCGGGGGCAGCATGCAAAGTATTTTCGCAAAAAACGTTGGAATTACTTTGTAGCCCACCTTTTGGGCGCTGAGCCCATATGGGATTTTGATTGGGAACAAACCCTGTCAAAATAGAAATTCCGGTGAACGCTTTGGAAGAGCGATCCGGGTGTTAATGTCTTTCAGGGAAATCACCGGTATTCGAAAAATACCGGGATTTGGTATTTTAGGCGTCATTGATCTTTTATCGGGAGATTTTACAAAAATGGTAACTACCGCTGTCCTTCCTGCATTTTCTTCAGGTTATTTTAGGGTGAAAAGCTGGCTGGCCGGTTTTGCATGTCATATTGATTTGGAATGGTGGTTTTTTTTCTGTTAATTATTACTATGAAACGAAGAACCTTTATTAAAAACACCGGGCTAACCATTTCAGCTTTACCACTTTACAGTGCCACTTTTCAAAACCAGTCCTATAAAATCGCTTTGGTAGGCTGTGGTTGGTGGGGTATGAACATATTACGGGAAGCAATGGCTTACGGTCGATGCAAGGTGGCAGGGCTCTGTGATGTAGACAAAAATGCTGCGACCACAGCAAGGGGGGAAGTAGAAAAACTAAACGGCGATAAACCAAAAATATATGGTGATTTCAGGGAACTCATCAGCCGTGAAAAACCGGACATCACCATCGTGGCTACTCCTGATCACTGGCATGCACTTCCGGCGATTATGGCCATGGAAAATGGCGCTCATGTGTTTATTGAAAAACCGATCGGCCATACTATTGGCGAAGGACAGGCAGTTTTGAGGGCTGCCAGGTTACATGACCGCAAAGTGCAGGTGGGCACCCACAGGAGGTTGTCACCTCATAATATTTCTGCCATGGAATTCCTCAGATCAGGCAAGGCAGGAAAAATTATTCAGGTGAAAGCCTTTGTTAACTACCAGCAAGGTGCTGGCACACCTGCCCCTGATTCGGACCCTCCCAAAGGGTTGGATTGGGATATGTGGATAGGACCGGCACCCTGGCGTGATTATAACCCCGGAATCCACCCGCGAGGGTTTAGGCAATTTCTGGATTTTGCTAATGGCACCGTGGCCGATTGGGGGATCCACTGGTTTGACCAGGTGCTCTGGTGGACCGAGGAAAAGTATCCAAGAAACGTGTTCTCCCATGGCAACCGGTACATCCGCCAGGACGGATCGGATGCCCCGGACACACAACTGGCAATATTTGAGTTCGAGTCGTTTACCCTGGAATGGGAACATAAACTATGTGCCGGTAATCTGAATGAAGCCCACAATGTGGGTTGTTATTTTTATGGCACCGAAGGAACTTTGCACCTGGGTTGGCGCGATGGATGGACTTTTTATCCGAAAAACAAAAACAAGGAAAAGGTGCATCAGAATCCTACACTTCATGCACCGGATCATCAAAACATCAAAGAATCCTGGGCAGACTTTATCCTGGCCATAGAACAAAATAAATTACCTGCCAGCGATATTGAAACAGGGCACCTCGCCAGCAACATTAGCCTGCTGTCTATGATTTCCTGCAAACTGGGCAGGAGCATTCAATGGGATGGTGAAAATGAAATGATTGCAAGTGATGCCGAAGCCAATAAGCTCCTCCGCAGGGAATATCGTGGCGACTGGCAATATCCCGGGTGACTAAATAAAATTAGTCATTAATACAATTCTAGTCATAGTATGACTCCAAGTCATACTATGACTTTCATATAACTAAAGTTATCATATCTCGGCCACCTTGATATTTCGGAAGTCAATGGACATCTCATTCTTAGGGTGCAATTGTAACCCTATCGGGCCTTGTTCAATGGCATTTTCCGACGTATAAGTCATTACCTTTTGCCCATTTAGCCAGACTGTATAAACATTCGCCTTCGCTTCTACCTTCATGGTATTCCAGCCATCGGTTTTGAGCAATTCCTTGACGCCTTCAGCTTCCACAGGATAGCCTTTCCCCGGAATGTAAGGGGAGCCGGTCATGTCACGTTTTAACGATCCCGAGATGCCAATCTGGATTTGTTGTTTGTCATTTCGGAGGAATATACCGGAATCTACGGTACCTCCACCGAACCGGAAGTCGGTCTGGACAACGAAGTCCTTATACTGCTTTTCAGTCCATAAAACGGAGCCTTTTTTGTCAGGACCATTTTTTACAGAAAGTATGCCTTTCCCGGCACTCCACCAGATGTTATTTTCAGGCACCGCCCAGCCATCCAGCGTTTTCCCGTTGAAAACCTTTTTCATTTTTTGCGCTGGCGAATCTACGAGAATACCTGCCAGAATGAAGGACATTACTAGTATCAAAGACTTGGATCTCATGGCTCTTAAGTTTATGTTAAAAATAAGGTTTTTGCGCTTTCAGTTTAACATGTAATCTACAAAGTAAGCTTCATTAATTCCAGCCTTCTCAAAAATTTGTATTTATTTTCATAGAAGCCATAGCAGATGCGGAAGAGCGTTTTACGGGCTTTGAATAAAAATTTCAACCATTCAATTTTATAGGTATAAATACGCATATTTAAGTTTTTATACGGAATTATTGCACACTTTTAAGCGGCTGATCTTCATATACTTTCACCTGTTTTTATCAAGAAGCTTCTTGATAAAATATCAAAATTGCTTGCCTTCGGAAAGCCTTGAAAATTTTGAAGATGAAATTTTTAATAGTATTCACTATATGCTCTTTTTTAGATCTAACAAAACAATTATATTCATTACCGGGTATTTATACTCAGACCATTTAATTCAGGTAACCAGGTAGCCAGCCCCTCATCGGCGTTGCCGGAAGCTCAATTTATGCGTGTCGATGCCCGCCCGAGGTTCATTGTCAAACAAATCACCGGTATATGTTGCGTCAGGTAATTCCTATGTCGGGTAAAATAATTTGACCCCGATGGTTTTCCGCCGACTAAACTTATTTGGACTTAGGCTGATTTAGGAACTTAGTAGTTAAGTATGCTGATTTTCAAACTGATAGCTAATGATTTAGCGTTTCATTTGTACGGCGTTCCGGGAACGGATGAAGGTTTTTTATCAAATTATAAAGGAAATATGATTTGACGAATTTCAGATCAGTCTTTTGCCATACACAGGCTTACCGGCATTTTGATTTTTTCCTGCTTGAAAAAAGCAGCAGGTGAAAAGTTGAGGCATATTGAATAGGAAAAATTGAAATTTGATTGATTGGAAACATTACACTTATGTTATTACTCCTCAATTTAGGAATGCCCGTTGCATAGATCATTGATATCTTTGACCTGTCGGATTAACATACAGGCACGCAGTATGAAATTAAATTGTGTTGAAATCGATCATGGAAGTGCAGCATTAAATATCCGTGGGGAAATAGCGCAGAATTTTCCGGGAAAGAAAATAGGATCCTGTATACAAAGCTTATTGGAACAAATTACTGACGATTAAAGAAGAAGTGCCGGGCCAAAATGTGAAAATGATTGTACCCATGGAACATCGCGCCAATCATGACGCTTATGTAGAGGCCAACATGAATACCGGGATCAACAAGGTAGCGGGAAAAGGCAGGGGCCTGGAAATGGTACGCAAAGACGGCTCCAAATTTTGGGACAATTTATCTTTAAGCAAAGTACACGTTGGTGAAGACTTGCCATACACGGCTTTTAATTAAAGATATCACCCGGCAAAAAGCACAGGCAGCCCAACTCAGTAGTATGATAGAGGCGATTAACACAAGCCAGCTTGTGGTAGCGTTTAATCTGGATTGCCCTGTCACGAGGTACAACGGAAGAGAGCAGGTTTTACTTTCTGCAAATAAATGCCAGATTTGTTTTTTCTAAAATACCAAGAGGAAACTGATAATCATGGTTATAGTCGGCCAAATCTTTTATTTCTACACTACTGAACGAGCGTGAAAGTAAATTGACCACATCCATGCCGTAATCCCTGAAATGTCCGTTAAAGCTTAAATCTTTGAAAGTAATGGTTTTATTCCGGCGCCAGTTTCCTGGAATGGTAAAAATTGCTAAACCCTGTTTTTTTAAAATCCTGGCAACCTCGGCGATGGCTTTATCATCTTTAGGTACATGTTCAATCACATGATTACAAAGGGCCATATCAAAACTTTCTGTTGCAAAGCTTAGTGCCTGGATATCTTCTTTCGGGAAATCGACATCTTCCAGTATGTAGTCTGTGGTTTGGTAGCTTTTTTCCAAATGTCGGAAAAGCGGATAAAAAACCGGCTCCGGGGCAAAGTGAATTACTTCCGGTTTATCAAGATTATGCAGGACTGCCTGGTAGAGTACCTTCAGGCCCCGGTGGCGTGGTCTGGAATTACAGTTAGGGCAGACCGAATGCCACTTAATTCTTAGCCGATTGGATAAATGGACAAAATAGGGGAGCTGTCGCTCGCATAAGTTGCAGTAATATCTCGGTTTCTTCTGAGACTGGATAAGCCAGTTTGAGCTATCGGCAACCAGACCGTTAATCACAGCGGGTACATCTCCCTGCCTGAGGCGGGCATATGTTTTGGATAAAATTTTTCTCAAGGTAGTTTTGGGAAAAGACTGAAATGCACCCGGGTTTGTTTTGGTGGTGACCGTCATCGATCTTTGGTTAAAGTGGTGAAAGGCCCTTGAAATTCACTTTAAATTTAAAAAAGGATTCCGTTAATTTGTTTATCTGGCTGAAATAAATGTTTAAAAACCTTTTTAACCTTAAACACCCGCTACCAAAATGAAAAAACTATACCATTTTTACCTGTTAATTGCCTTTGTAATGCTCTTTGCTTTTCATTCACAAGCTCAGAAAAAAGGCATCGAAAGCTTAATGTCCGATAGTCTCTTTATGGGAATTAAAATGCGTAACATCGGTCCCGCGTTTATGTCGGGTCGTATTGCAGATATTGCCATACATCCTGAAAATGAACACGTTTGGTATGTAGCCGTAGGCTCCGGTGGAGTGTGGAAGACCAAAAACGCGGGCATAACCTGGAAGCCGGTTTTTGATAATCACCGGTCTTATTCCACCGGCTGCATTACTATTGATCCCAATAACCCTCATATTATCTGGTTAGGAACCGGCGAAAATGTGGGTGGCAGACATGTGGGTTACGGGGACGGGATTTACAAAAGTGATGATGGAGGGGCTACCTGGAAAAATATGGGGCTGAAAAATTCCGAGCACATCTCAAAAATTATTATTCATCCTGAAAACCCGGCGGTTATATGGGTGGCTGTTCAGGGGCCTTTATGGTCAAAAGGTGGCGAACGGGGTCTGTACAAATCCAGCGATGGTGGAGAAAACTGGAAAAAGGTTTTGGGTGACGATGCATGGACCGGGGTAACCGATGTGGTTATTGATCCCCGCAACCCGGACTGGTTATATGCTGCCACCTGGCAGCGTCACCGGAATGTTGCTGCTTACATGGGGGGAGGGCCTGGCTCCGGCATCCATCGCAGTACTGACGGTGGGGAGACATGGACCAGGCTTTCCAAAGGATTGCCCGCTTCTAATATGGGTAAAATTGGCCTGGCGATTTCACCACAAAAGCCCGATATCCTGTACGCTGCTATAGAGCTGGACAGGCGTACCGGAGGGGTTTACCGCTCTATGAACCGCGGCACTTCCTGGGAAAAAAGATCTGATGCCGTGTCAGGAGCTACCGGACCACACTACTACCAGGAGCTTTATGCCTCACCGCATCATTTTGACAGGCTGTACCTGGTAGATGTCCGTATGCAGGTATCTGAAGATGGAGGTAAAACCTTTTACCGGATGAAAGAAGACCATAAACACTCTGATAATCATGCCATAGCCTTCAAAAAAGATGACCCGGACTATTTATTGGTGGGCACTGACGGTGGCCTTTATGAAAGCTTCGATCTTTCGGAAAACTGGCGTTTTATCAATAATCTGCCTGTTACACAATATTACAAAGTGGCTGTCGACGATGCAGAGCCCTTTTATAACATTTATGGGGGCACACAGGATAACAATACGCATGGCGGACCTTCCAGAACGGATAATGTACATGGCATCCGCAATGCAGACTGGTACATCACCCTGTTTGCCGATGGTCATCAGCCGGCTACCGAGCCGGGCAATCCCGATATTATGTACTCGGAGTGGCAGGAGGGCAATTTGGTACGGGTCGACCGGACTACCGGTGAAATCGTGTACATTAAACCCCAGCCCGAGGCCGATGAAAATTATGAACGTTTCAACTGGGATTCCCCTATTTTGGTGAGTCCCCATGCTCCCACCCGTCTGTATTTTGCTTCCCAAAGAGTGTGGCGTTCCGATAACCGCGGGGATAGCTGGACCGCTATAAGCGGTGATCTTACCCGTAATCAGGAGCGCGTTTCATTGCCGATTATGGGTAAAACCCAAAGCTGGGACGAGCCCTGGGACGTCAGTGCTATGTCTAATTATAATACGATAACTTCCCTTGCCGAGTCTCCTAAACAGGAGGGCCTCATTTATGCCGGTACCGACGACGGCATCATTCAGGTGACCGAAAACGGCGGGCAGAGCTGGCGCAGGATAGAGGCAGGCAGTCTGCCAGGCGTACCGGCGACAGCTTTTGCCAATGATATCAAAGCCGATCTGTTCGACGTGAATACGGTCTACGTGGCACTTGACAACCATAAATTCGGTGATCTGCAACCCTATCTTTTAAAAAGTACCGATCGTGGCAAAAGCTGGCGTTCCATCACAGGTAATATTCCGGACCGCACCCTGGTTTGGCGGTTGGTACAAGATCATGTTAAGCCGGAACTGCTGTTTGCCGCTACCGAGTTTGGCATTTACTTCACCCTGGATGGCGGTATTGAGTGGATGAAGATTATGGGTGATGTCCCCACCATCTCCTTCAGGGATCTGGCCATCCAGCGGAGGGAAAACGATTTAATTGGAGCGTCGTTCGGGCGTAGCTTTTTTGTGCTGGATGACTACAGCCTACTGAGAGAGGTGTCGGAGTCCCAGCTACAGCAGGAAGCTTCACTGTTTGCTACCCGAAAGGCCTGGTGGTACATCCCCCGGATCGTGCTGGGAGGCAGCGAAAAAGCTTCGCAGGGTGCTTCTTACTACGTGGCACCTAATCCTCCGTTTGGCGCGGTATTTACTTACTATCTGAAAGATGACTTGAAATCAAAAAAAGAGATCAGGAAAGAAGCGGAAAAAGCACTTAACAAAGCCGGTAAAAATATTCCCTTTCCGGGTTGGGAGGCATTGGAAGCCGAGAGAAGGGAACCATCACCCAAAATATGGCTGGTAGTGAAGGACAATCAGGAAAATGTTGTCAGACGACTGGAAGGGCCTATCAAAAAAGGCTTTCACCGTGTAGCCTGGGATTTACGGTATCCCGCTTCGCAGGCCATTACCATGGATCAAATCCGGACTGAAGATGAAGACAATCAGCCCCGGGGTTTAATGGCTGGCCCGGGCACTTACACAGTTTCACTTTTCAAAGAAGTCAACGGGGTCATTTCCCCCTTGGCAGCACCCGGGACTTTTGAGGTAGAACGCCTGAGGAAAGGCGCACTGGAAGGTGCTTCTCCTGAAGAAACAGTGGCTTTTTGGCGTGAAATTGAAGGTTTGCAAAAAGCTACTTCTGCTGCAACCGTGCAGGTGGGAAAAGGGCTGGATAAATTGAAAGTTATGCAGGAAGCCCTGTCCCGTGCTATGGCCGTTCCAGGTGAACTGGATGCCCAATTATATCATTTGAGAATGAGCCTGCTGGATCTGGACCAACAATTAAATGGTAACCGCACCAAGCAACAAATCGGGGAAAAGGGTAAGCCCACGGTGCAACAAAGGTTAGGTGTGGCCTATTTGGGTACCACAAATGCAACCTACGGCCCTACGCCCATGCACAAAAGAAGCCTGGAAATCGCTCAAACCCAATTCTCCGAAATCCAGCGGCAGTTACAAAAAATACTGACCGTGGACATTTTAAATATGGAAAAAGCGCTACAGCAAGCCGGGGCTCCGTGGACAGAGGGTATAGGGAGATAGAGTTTGAAGTGTGGGTGTGGGTTTGAGGGTGTTTTCTTGTATGGGGGGGAGGGAGATGTGGGTGGATGGGATAATGTTGAGTGTTGGTGGTCATTTGCTGTGCTATCGCGACTCTCGTGAAGTACATCATCATCGATAAGGGGAAAAATCTGTTTATGTCGAAGTTTTTTTTGTAAATGAGGGCATAATGGGTATATTTATTAAATAGATAATTCTTTAATCAATATTTAAAAAATAAATGACCTTACAACAGTTACAATATGTCGTGGCACTTGACACCCACAGGCATTTTGTAAAGGCGGCAGAAAGTTGTTTTGTAGCGCAACCTACCCTCACGCTGCAAGTAAAAAAGCTGGAAGACCAAATTGACTTGTTAATATTTGACCGGTCGGTCCAGCCCATGAAGCCTACCCCCATGGGACAGGTTTTTATCAGCAAGGCCAGACAGATTTTAAGAGATGTCGAACAACTCAAGCAACTGGTCAGTGACGAAAAATCCGACATGCAAGGAACGTTTAAGATAGGCATCATACCGTCGTTATCTCAATACCTGTTGCCGCTTTTTCTGGCTGACTTTTCCCAACAATTTCCACAAACGAATCTTGAAATAAAGGAATGGCAAAGTGACGGTATTATAGAGGGTTTGCAAAATGGCTTACTGGATCTGGGCATTCTGGTCACGCCCCTGGAGGAATCGTCCTTAAGAGAAATTCCCCTTTTTTACGAACCTTTCCTGGTGTATGCCAATAAACACAGTGAATTGCTGAAGGAGCAAAGGGTAAATTTGGGAGATATGGACAAGGACGGTTTATGGTTGCTGGAAAAAGGTCACTGTTTCAGAAATCAGATTTTAAACATATGTGCCAACCGGGAGGAATCGAAAACGCAGCGAAATATCCATTTTGAAGGAGGCTCGCTGGAGACATTAAAAAGGATGATTCAAAAGATATCCGGATACACCCTGATACCGGAGTTATCATTTGACCCGTATCCGGATGGAGACTTTACCCGCAGGTTTAATGAGCCGGAACCGGCAAGGGAAGTGAGTATTGTGGTGCATAAAAGTTTCACAAAAGAAAATCTGATCACCTCCCTGAGAAAGTCCATTCTCAAGTTTACACCGGAAAGCTTCAGGAAAAACAATCGTTTTGTAACCGTCAAGTGGCGGTAATATTTGGTGGAAATGGTCTGCCAAATGTAAATGCTACCGGGCTCTCTCCCGATTCCTGCAGGTTTTTTAGTCGCTCTTTGGCTTCTTCTATTGTGGGAAGGTGTCCCTTTTCGATCCACCACAAGGCCATGTGGGCCGAAGGCATCTTTTCAAACCAAAGGTTGCGTTTTTTGAGGATTTGCATGTGACCGGATTTGAAGACAAATGCCTTCAAATCCTCTAAAGTTTCCCATACAGACATATTAACGATGATCAACGGATCACCGAAAGCAGAATGTCCGTGGCATTGCCCGATTCATCTTTGAACCGCCAGACAAATCCCTTACTCGCTTCAGCCAGGGCATTGATTCTGTCCAGATTATTGGCAAATTCGGCAATCTCAGGGTGATCGATGGGGTACTTCAGTTTTCCGATATTCAATTGCGCCAAATGATACATTGCATGATATAATGATTAAATTCGAATAGCTAAAGTAAAAGAGATTACCGGAGCAAATCAAGTAGTTACTTTTTGCTCCCAAAGGAACTAAAAAGTATCAATTATGAGTATGAACCCGAATAAGCGATGTGCCGTCATAGAAACTTTAAAAGTTTTTTCCGCCAAGTGGAAACCCTGTATCCTGAGCTTTTTGTTTAAGGGCAATATGAGGTATGGAGAACTGCAACGCCTGATCCCTGATATTAGCCGCAAAATGCTGACCCAACATTTGAAAGAGCTGTATGCAGATGGGTTGATTGAAAGAAAATCCTTTCCCACCATTCCGCCGAGGGTGGAATACGCCATCTCGGAAAAAGGCAAAGCTTTACAAGCTGTGTTCAGGGAGTTAAACCGGTGGGGCGTTGAGAATCTGGCCCATGTTTGTTCAACCGAGGAGATGACTACTTCCTGGCCCCGGCGTTGACAGCTTTAGTATCATCCTCCCCCGGAAACAGGCCTTAAAAAATTTCTGCATACA
Organism: Agaribacillus sp. DX54; assembly: GCF_056858335.1. Lineage (NCBI taxonomy): Bacteria > Pseudomonadati > Bacteroidota > Cytophagia > Cytophagales > Splendidivirgaceae > Agaribacillus > Agaribacillus sp. DX54. The sequence goes on along the minus strand of NZ_JBXEQE010000018.1, from coordinate 70,880 downwards.
TGATTGGCGACATTCATGCCTTGTTTCAACCCTTCATCAGTAGCAAACCTGAAATGAAATCCATTCATGATCCTGGATTCCGCGCATTTTAATGCAGCATCGAACACGTTGGTGTATGTTCGTGTTCTGGCATTTGGCAGGGCGGTTATGGACTCCATCGTAAAAATGACTTCCGGCGTTCCATACACATATGCAATGATCTCAGCACCACCCCCTCCCACCGCCGCATGGGCCGAAGGATATTCAGGCCAGGGCGGGGTCAGCATCTCAGGTATCCAAGCGGGATCTGCCTCCGTGCGCTTATTGCCATCCTGATCTCCCGCCCTGATCGCAGTGTAGGGGCGCCAGGTATCATAATGGTATTTGCTATCAAATGAAACAAGATAGGTATCATAAATATTCATATTGATCAACGCAAACATCCTGGCTGTTTCCAATACGCCCAGATTTCGTTCTTTAGCGGTGATCCTCCCAATTCTGTTCCAACTATGCTCTGCAAATTCTGCCCACCAATGGGCCTAGTTGGTTTTATCCTCTGATCTTACTTTGCTGTTCCTGGCGCCGTACGTTTTCACCTCATTGTATGAGTCAGCATATTTTTTGCTGTTTAACGCAGGGGGATCGGGGGATCTGAATTGTGTGACCGAGTCTAGTGTAAATGGTTTTGCATAGGAAAAATCGGGTTTCCAGACCCAGTCAAATTCCGGCGTGTACTGATAATCTCCCGGTTTGGTCATTGGCGTGTAATCTCCTTGTTTTTCATGCCCGTCGCCTGCTCTCATTTTTATGATAGCCCGGGCAGACAAACTTCCGAGTTCCAGTCCCAATTGTTTTGCGGTTCCTTCTTTTATGGTGGCGAGCCACTGGTCGCAGATCAGATTTATGGTATCTGACCTGTCTTGGTATATTGCCGACAGCACTGTTTTGGCAGCCTGAGCAGCCGCAGCGGTAGGATCTGCCTGAGGGTGTGAACCCTTGTAAGCATAAGGTTCATAAGTTGTTCTCTATGGCGTTAAAAGCATCATGAATCGCCAAATGCGTCATAGTCAATGCCCTGACACCAATGAATGACAGAAAATAGTCATGCTCATTGGCGATTGTATAAGTGAGATGATTAAGTGCTATGACCAGATTATTGTCCAGATGCTTGAATACCCGCCTGTTGATGGTTTCAGAGGTTCTTGTCTTGCGTTGACAGCTTAACAGGGATAATAATATCAGAAAGTAAATTGCCGGCAACAATAGTCTTTCGAAGAATAATTTGGTATACTTCAGGAATAAGTGCATGATGTAAATAGTCCTGTTTCAAAAAACAACCAGTCAGCCACTGGTAAATGCCTTTTAGGTTTTATGATGGTTTTAGAGGCAGGTAACCCGGGGGCAATTAAAATAACAATGGGAAGAATGAAAATGGAGTGGGTTTATTGTTGCTACCGATGATAATTACTTGTTTATCTTTTATAATATCTTTTTGAAGGTTTGTAATGAAGCCTATGCTTTAATGTTTTTTACGAAATTTTTGAGTTTTGATTCCGGTTTTATACGGAATTGTAATCGGGAACACATAGGGTGGTCTTTTGCAAATTTTTAGAGATGAATTACCTAAATTTAGCAAGTTAATTTTAAATGATCGAACGCTATGAAACACGGTTTTGCACTTTTTGTTTTCTCCTTTTTTACAATGGCACAAGCAGCGGCACAAAATAATAACCTGGAAAAGGCTACATCCGGCGAAGAACTACCTTACTACCAGATTCCTTCCTATCCGGAGACTTATACTCCGGGCACCGTAGCAGCCCGTATGATAGATGCGCTTGGTTTCAGGTATTATTGGGCTACCGAAGGGCTCAGGGAAGAGGATTTGAAATTCAGGCCCAATGCACAGGCCAGATCATCTATGGAAACCCTGGATCACATACATGGTCTTTCGAAAGTAATTGTGAATGCCTCTGACCAAAAAGCCAATGAACCGGGCCCGGATGAAAAGCACCTTACTTTTGAGCAAAAAAGGGCCAAAACCCTGCAAAACTTTAAAAGGGCGAGTGATTTGCTAAAGGCGCATGGAGGCCATGAGGTAGAGGATTTTAAGATAGTTTACGGAAGCGGTGAAAAAACCACTGAATTTCCTTTTTGGAATCTCATAAATGGTCCTATAGCAGATGCCATCTGGCATGTAGGACAAGTAGTCTCGTTCCGGAGGTCATCCGGAAACCCGTTTAATTCCAAGGTAAGTGTCTTCCATGGGAAATTGACGGAATAATCCGCATTTCCACTCCAGCAAGGACATTTTACTTTCTGCATGATACTTTCCTTTTCCCGGGTGCAATAAAAAATTCTTAGGAGATGAAGTCCATTTCTGACAAACTTTCTGTTGCCTGATGTCATAAATAGCTGTTATGGTAAAGATTACGCAGTATTATGTAAGGTTGTACCGGATTTGACACATTCGGTTTTTCCGATAAAAAATCATTATTGTTGACTTCCAGTGATAAATACAGAACAAAGGTCGAGGTAATCGATTTTTTCTGATGTTTTCTCGAAGGGGTATTTTGAATCTAAAGGGAAAAAGACACATGTCATGAACTGCAGGTAATTTTTAACGCTTCATATAACAAATGCACTAATTTGGCCGCCAATTAAGGAACAAAATGATTTGGATATTATGGGATTAGGAAAACTTACAAAAAAAATGAATAAAGGTATAACATTATTTTGTTTGTCTCTTTTGTTACTTAGCTATGATGGAATTGCGCAAAAGTTTTATTCGAGGGCTGGTGGCGAATATAAAGTTCAGGGTGGTAAGACCAACTTTATAGATACTGATCCTAACGACAGAACTTTTATGAGCCCGGCACCGGTGATTGATCCTGGATTTTCTGGTGTTAATCCTACTACCGAACCATCAACTGATCATCCTGCTACGTTGCCATTGCATTATGCCAATGCCAGCAGTGTGGGAGTTACTATGAATTTTTAACGTTTGTCAATCCTTTTATAAACTAATAGACCAATAATCAAATGGCCATTCAACCCCATGAATGGCCATTTTTTTATGCTTTTTGGTGATAAATAATCAACAATTACAATTATCTTTTTTAAATTAGATCATCGATCTGATATTACTGGATAATAGCTATACCACCTTATGAAGAAAACTGTCGAAAACACCCCATCCATTCTAAAGCTGGATCGCAGAAGTTTCCTGAAAAACACCTCCATAGGATTTACAGGCATTATGTTGGGGATGCAGATAGGTTGCGGGCCCCGGGAAAAAGAGTTTTATTCCGATGCAGCATTCAAACCCAATGTTTATCTGAACATAAAAGGAAACGGCGAGGTGGTCATTGTTGCGCATCGTTCGGAGATGGGTCAGGGCGTGCGTACCGGTTTACCTTTGATCGTTGCTGACGAGCTGGAGGCAGACTGGCAAAAAGTGAAAATAGAACAGGCAGTGGGTAACGAGGAAGTCTACGGTAACCAAAATACCGATGGCTCGTTTTCTATCCGAATGTTCTACATGCCTATGAGAAAAGCTGGTGCGGTAGCCAGAATGATGCTTGAGCAGGCAGCGGCGAATCGATGGCATGTGGAGGTAGCCACCTGCAAAGCAAAAGACGGCGAGGTGATTCATCAAACATCAGGTAAAAAACTGAGCTTTGCGGCACTGGCCGAAGCAGCCTCTTTACTGGAATTGCCCCGGGAAGAGGATATTCGGTTGAAGCCGGCGTCTGAATTCAAATACATCGGCAAAGGGTTGCCTATCGTGGATCTCCATGATATGGTCAGCGGAGGGGCTGTTTATGGTATGGATGCCAGGGTGGAAGGGATGAAAATCGCTATGATACAACGATGTCCTGTGGCCGGTGGCAAGGTAGTGAGTGTGGATGACAGTGAGGCTTTGAAAGTGCCAGGTGTACAGAAAATATTTACGCTTGATTCCCCTGGGTTTCCCACCAATTTCCACAATCCCCTGGGTGGGGTAGTAGTAGTGGCTGACAATACCTGGGCGGCGATGCAAGGGAGAAAGGTATTGAAAATCGAGTGGGATTATGGTGTGAATGCCGGATATGACTCGCACAAATTTGCGCAGCAAATGGAAGCCGATGCCAAACGAACCGGAAATATTAAACGTGAACAAGGCGAAATAAAAAAAGCGCTCAAAGCTGCCGGTAAGATGGTAGAAGCCACCTATAGTGTTCCCCACTACGCCCATGCTACCATGGAGCCTCCATGTGCGTTGGCTAAAATGGAAAACGGCAAATGTGAAATATGGGCACCTACCCAACATCCTCAATGGGCTAAGGGAGTAGTGGCCGAGGCGTTGGGAATAGAGGAAGAAGACGTTACTATCCATGTTACGCTTTTAGGAGGGGGTTTTGGCAGAAAGTCGAAGCCCGATTTTGTGGTGGAATCAGCAGTTATCGCCAAAAATTGTCAGTGGCCGGTCAAACTAATCTGGACCAGAGAGGATGACATTCAACATGATTTTTATCACTTTAATAGTGTGCAGCATGTAAAAGTAGCGCTGGGTAACAACAACGATGTGTTAGGGTGGAATCATAAGACGGTGTTTCCACCGATAGGTGGAACGGCCAGTGCCGATGTAAAGGAACCTTCTTTTGAGCTGGGTTTGGGTTTTGTCGATTTTCCCTACAACATACCCGCTATACGCCTGGAGACCCATGAAGCCAAAGCGCAAATCAGGATTGGCTGGCTGCGGTCTGTGGCCAATATTCAGCATGCTTTTGCCATCGGCAGTATGCTTGACGAGGTGGCCGAGGCAAGAAAGGTCGATCCTATCGACAACGCCCTGGAACTACTGGGAGAGGATCGCCATATTAACTTTAATGACTTGGTAAAAGACTTTTTCAACTATAATGAAAAACTGGAAGATTTCCCTTTTAACACGGGTCGTTTAAGGCATGTAATCAATATGGTAAAGGAAAAATCAAGTTGGGGAAAAGACCTGCCTTCGGGGAGAGGACAAGGGTTTGCCGTTCACCGGAGCTTTTTGACCTATGTAGCCTGTGTGGTAGAAGTATCTGTTGATAACAATGGAAAGATTTCAATACCCGAAGTACATTATGCGGTGGATTGTGGTGTACCGGTAAATCCCGACAGGGTAAGGTCACAGTTTGAAGGCGGTGCTATTTTTGGTACGAGTATAGCCTTAAAAGGCCAGATATCGGTAAAAGACGGACAGGTCGAACAAAGTAATTTTCACGATTACCCATTGGCCAGAATGCCCGATGGGCCCTATGACATTCAGGTACATTTGGCAGACAGCCGGGAGAAGCCTACCGGCGTAGGAGAACCACCTGTACCCCCCTATATCCCGGCACTTTGCAATGCTATTTACGCAGCCACAGGCAAAAGGGCCAGGAAGTTACCGGTAAGTCTAACCTAGTTAATAGTTAATTTTTTATTCAAATGTATTTATTAGGATACGATATCGGCAGTTCTTCCATTAAAGCTGCTCTGGTGGCCATTGAAACCAGACAAACCGTGGATGTGGTTCAACATCCGGAAACCGAAATGGAAATTGCTTCTGCGGCTCTGGGTTGGGCCGAACAGCACCCTGATACCTGGTGGGAAAACCTTGGCAAGGCTACACACAAACTGTTAGCGGCCAACCCCCAGATCAATCCTGGCGAAATAAAAGGGATTGGCATCGCCTATCAAATGCACGGCTTGGTGATCATAGACAATGAGAAAAAAGCGTTAAGACCTTCTATAATCTGGTGTGACAGCCGTGCGATCGAAATAGGCGATGAAGCTTTTCACAACCTGGGGGAAAAGCGGTGTTTGGAGTCACTGTTAAACGCACCCGGGAACTTCACAGCTTCCAAGCTAAAATGGGTTAAAGAAAATGAACCGGAAATCTATGAAAAGGTGGACAAATTCATGCTTCCGGGCGACTACATCGCCATGAGAATGACCGGCAGGATTTTGACCACCATGTCCGGATTGTCTGAGGGCATTATGTGGGATTTTAAGGGAAATAAACCGGCTTCGTTTTTATTTGATTACTATGGCATTTCAGAAGATATGCTCCCTGAGGTGGTAGCTTCCTGTGGCGACCATGGGGAATTGACGGAGCAGGCGGCTGCGGCTCTGGGCCTGAGTGCCGGAATACCGGTTACATACCGTGCCGGTGACCAGCCCAACAATGCCATGTGCCTCAATGTGCTGGAACCGGGAGAGATAGCTGCTACCGGGGGAACATCAGGTGTTGTATATGGCATAACCAACAAACCTGTCTATGATCCCGAATCACGGGTAAACGCTTTTTTACATGTCAATCACACCATTGAAAAGCCGAGAATCGGTATTTTGCTCTGTATAAATGGGGCAGGGATACAATATAGCTGGATCAAAAAACAAATGACGCAAAACGGCGCCACCTACGAGGAACTGGAAAAGATGGCACAGGCCGTTCCGGTCAGTTCGGATGGGTTAAGAATTATCCCGTTTGGCAATGGTGCCGAAAGGATTCTGGGCAACAAGAATATAGGTTCCCACTTTGTGAATCTTAACTTTAACCGGCACAAAAAAGCCCATATGGTCAGGGCTTCCCTCGAAGGGATAGCTTTTTCATTTATTTATGGCATTGACATCCTTAAGGAGATGGGCCTTGACATTCAGTTGATCAGGGTAGGAAACGACAACCTGTTTCAGTCTGAGATCTTTTCACAGACAGTAGCCAGTTTATTGAATTGTGATATCGAGGTGCTTGATACAACCGGTGCCGTAGGAGCCGCCAAGGCCGCCGGTATCGCTCCCGGTTATTATCAGGACCTCAGGGAGGCCAATGAGGATTTAAAAGTAATTAGCCGTTTTGGTCCGGATAAAAACCAGGGCATCTATCGGGATGCCTACCGGGTTTGGAGAAATGATTTGGAAAAAATATTTAAATAACTATAGAAAAGTATGAGCAGTATCAGTAATTCAGCCGAAACATTGCCAGTGATCATTGGCGAGAAAGAATATTTCAGCGGCATTGACAAAATATCTTACGAAGGAAGGGAATCCGACAATCCGATGGCCTTTAAATATTATGATGAAAAAAGGTCAGTGGCCGGAAAGACCATGAAAGATCATTTTAAATTTGCCGTAGCCTACTGGCATTCTTTCTGCGGCACCGGCGGCGATCCTTTCGGGTTACCTACCAAAAATTTCCCATGGTTATCATCCAATGATCCTATACAGCAGGCAAAAGATAAGATGGACGCGGCTTTTGAATTTATCACCAAATTATCGGTTCCTTATTACTGCTTTCACGATTTCGATCTTATCGAGGAGGGGGCATCACTGAGTGAGTCTGCCAGGCGGCTGGAAATAATTTCTGACTATGCGCTGGAAAAACAAAAGATGTCAGGCGTGAAGTTGCTTTGGGGTACCGCCAATCTTTTTTCTAACCCGCGGTATATGAATGGCGCCGCCACCAATCCGGACTTTGCCGTAGTAACCTATGCAGGGGCGCAGGTTAAGCATGCCATCGATATTACCATCAAACTACAGGGCGAAAATTATGTTTTCTGGGGCGGAAGAGAAGGCTACATGTCATTGCTGAATACCCATATGAAAAAAGAGCTGGATCATTTTGCCACATTTTTGCATATGGTCAAAGACTACGCGCGCAAACAAGGTTTTACCGGTAATTTTTTCATTGAGCCCAAACCTATGGAACCTTCAAAGCACCAATATGATTTTGATGCTGCTACGGTTATTGGCTTCCTGCGACAATATGATCTGATGGAAGACTTTAAATTGAATCTCGAGGTCAACCACGCTACGCTGGCCCAGCATACCTTTGCTCATGAACTGCAGGTAGCAGCAGATGCAGGCCTGTTGGGAAGTATGGATGCCAATCGCGGTGACTATCAAAATGGCTGGGACACAGATCAGTTTCCCAACAACATCTATGAATTGGTGGAAACACTGCTGGTATTTTTGGAAGCAGGTGGACTACAAGGTGGTGGCGTCAATTTCGATGCAAAAACCAGGAGAAATTCCACTGACCCGGATGATCTCTTTCACGCCCATATTGGAGGTATGGACGCTTTTGCCCGGGCTTTGTTAATTGCTAACGAGATTTTGGAAAATTCCAGGTACAAAAGTTTGAGGGAAACAAGGTACGGTTCTTTTGCTGATGGAGAGGGCAAAACCTTTGAGGAAGGTAATATGACTCTCGAAACCCTGGCCGATATTGCCGGTCGAAATGGTGAACCACCACTTACAAGCGGAAAGCAGGAGCTGTACGAAAACCTGATTAATCAATACCTTTAAGAACAATATTTCCGAAGCGTTAACAGATGATGGTTCGATCGATCCCTCACCTGAAAACCAGATGACATAAAATAATTAGCTCCGGGCACTTTTGGTTGTTGAACAAGGTTTAACAGCAAAATAATTACCGAATGCCGCGTGCGTTTAGCGCAGCCGGATGTTATTTTTGCAGAAAACCATCGAACACCTGCCAGAACCGCTCCTTCATGGCTTCCACATCGATGGAAGTATAGGCATAGATGGGACGGTCCAGGTTATCATAGGGGCTTTGTACTTTGGATCGATTGGCCAGTTCCGGATAAGCGATTGCCAGTATGATGGCAATGTCCCACATGGTCCAGTGTTTTTTTTCCTTATCGTTTTGCTGCCAGTAACGATGATAGGATTCCCAGCGATTCACCAGGTAATCTGCTATCCCACCTTTTCCTTTCAGGTGGAGATCGACTTCGGCTTTATCGAATACCAGGTGTTGGGAAGTCGATGCGGTCATGACATGGAATTCCAGGTCGTGGGTGTTGATCAGCAAATTCACGGCATTAGGGTCATTGTTGGTATTGAATTCGCGCTTATTCCATGTACGTGTTTCCGGGTGGTGCCAAAAGCCCAGGTAGTTGGCAGTTACTTTGGGAATGATTTCCGGTGCCATAAGAACCGCCGAAGCAAGGTTAGTGGCCGGACCTAATACCACGACATTGAGTTTTTCCCCGAGGGGTGTGGCTTTGGCCTGTTCTATGATAAAAGCAGCCGCATCCGAAGGTTGTGGACGAAAGGTATTTACCATGGGTAAGTTTGAGCCTTCAGGGTGCGGAATATCTTCCATGCCCATCAATGACAGTATTTCTTCATTGAGCCTTTGACTTTCCCCCACTGTATCGTTGGGTGCATTCGGATGGGTATGCCACTGTGCTGAAGTGATTCCTGCCACTTTCAATCTTGGCTCAATAAGTGCGATGGCAATGGCATACAGATCATCGACCTCATTGCCTGTATCGGCGTCTACAATCAATCTGACAGGCGATTCCCCGACATTACCCACCGGAAAGGCACCAAAAGCCGGATCTGTACCTAGCAGCCAGGTCATCAGGCCGGCTTTGCCTGTCCGGGCAAAAAAGGTCCTGCGTGAATACATTTCCATAAGGTAAATATATTCCTTTCTTAAATTAATCCCCTGGCCTGAATGATTTTTTAACATTTGACAGAAATATTGCTACCTTCAATGCTTGCCCTTCCTGTTGATGAGCGAGAACACCGTAAGTACCATAATGATGACAGAAACTACTACAGTCCAATCATCCATTTTTCTTGATTCGGCATACATCTGGTAATCCCTCGGCAAAAATTTTGTTATTAGTGGCCGCCGGAAAAGTTGCGGCCCGGAAACAGAATCAGCATTAGTGCTGCGGGCACATGGCATCTGAATGCTATGAGCAGGTTAATGGTTCCAATTGATAAAATCCGATGTTTAATTCCCTTCGGATGCTTTTGACAGTTTTTTTAGTCCGGATTTACATTCGTCGCATCCATGTGTGCTTTCCCCAAAACAGCATAGCCTCATACATCAGGTGTATCACCTTTTCTTGCAATAGCCTTAAAGAAGGTATAACAAAAGGTACCCCCTCTCTCTGCTGTTTTAAACAAATCTTTGATACCTTTCTGCATCGCTTCCTTACTGATGATCTTCCTGGCTATGGCTTCCTCTGAAATCCCTTTGATCATGGCGACGAAAGTATTTTTAATAAAACCCTCCGTTAACTGTGGTTTGGAGTCGTTCACATATACTTGCCGGGGTGATACCTCAATATCGGTATATCCTGTATCAAGAAGCAACGGATACAGTTTTCTGCCAATATTGGCATCACAACCTGTCTGGCTTTGCAGGGTTACCTGAGCGTTAACGGCTTTTATCGCCGCCGAACTTTCGGGATGAAAATAGGTCGAGCCATGATCTCCCTCGATTACCGTAATTGTTCCCTGGGGTTTAAGCACTCTATACAACTCGAGTAATGCTTCTGAAGGATGGGACAAATGTTCCAGTAAGAAACAAACGAAGATATGATCGAAATGGTCATTTTCATATGGCAAATCCTGTATATCTGCTAACCGGAACATTACATGCTCAATATTCAGCTCATTGACCGATTCTTCGGCTTTTGCCAGGGATGCAGGCGATAGATCAACAGAGACAAAAGTAGATTCCGGGTTTTTGGCAGCTATGATCCGGGTCTGTGCCCCGACGCCACAACCCGCTTCCAGAATCAATGACCCTGGTTGCCATTTTGAATCCCAATGTAAAAGTTCGGACACAGTGTTGGCCTGGTCATTTAAACGGGTCGTTTCATCCTGCGAGTATCCGTGAACGTAATTTTTCAGGTGCTCTTGATTTATTTCCTGAATATTATTTTCTACGCGTTGCAATTGCTCGAGAATCTCTTTGCTGGCGTCCCGCAGCTCCTTGCCGGCCAGTGTGAACAGCAACTTGTTATTTACCCGGTGAAATACCTTGATGCCGAGACGCGATTCCAACTCTTTAAGCTGATGACTCAACGCGGATTGAGTCAGGCAAAGCCTGTCAGCGGCGTTTTTCAGAGTTCCTACTTCAGCAACCGCATCTATCAGTTTTAAATGACGAATCTCTATCATTGAAATGGTATGGAACAGGTATTCTAAATTAGGAGACTTTATTGAAAAAAGAAGCTTATGAAATATGAAAAGAATTCATGTTATCAGTGAAATTTGTTAACTGAACATACAAATCTCATAGACCTGGTAATCCGGAAGATTTCCCGGAAAGTCATGATAAGAAATAGAAATCATTCATTTAAAGTGTATATTGAATGATAAAATGAGATTTGCAATCCTAAATTCCAAGAAGTGATAAAGGTAAAGATGAAATAATTAACATCCTTAGTAAGTTTTTATAGAGGTTGGTTGACGCCAGAAAAGTGAGCATTTAAAGTAAGTACAAGTTTGAAAAAGGAAGTATTGATAGTATTGGGCGCCCCCAACTCCCCTTCCGGTGAGTTAAGCAGCATAGCTATCAGCCGTCTGGATTGTTGCCTTGGTCTTTATTCAAAAGGAAAATCAGTATTATGCACAGGAGGTTGGGGTAAACATTTTAATACTTCTAATGAAGCACATTGTGTTTATGCCAAGAGATATTTAATGCAAAAAGGGGTTTTGGAAAACGATTTTTTGGCATGTGCGTTGTCAAAAAATACGGTTGACGACGCTATAAAGATAAAACCTATTGTTTCAGCCTTGGAAAACCCCGATTTAAAAATAATCACATCGGCTTTTCATATGGAAAGGGTGCAGGTGATTTTTAATGAAATTTTAAAAGGCTTTAACTGCAGCTTTATGAGTGCACAGGATAATTTAGGAAAGGCACAGTTGCAGCGACTCATAAAACATGAGAAAAGGGCGATAGCATTAATCATGAAGAACGGATTATACTATTAGCTCCTGAAATAAAGTAAAGTCCTTTTTCTTGAATACAATTCATGCGATCACTGCAACGCTTTACCGGGAATTAATTAATATTGCAGTAATACAAAAATTGAGGGAATTACTTGGCCCCTTCGGATTTTTCAAAAAAAGCTAAAGGTAAAAAAAGCATGCTAAGGTTAGCGTTGACCGTTTTACTATTGGCAATCCTGATGATAATTTTATTTACCCCGGTAGATGACACGTCATTTCGGGAATCGGATTTTTATCAGGACACCATGGAGGGGCTTGACAGTGTGAGGAATGTACTGGATCGGCAGCCATCCGGCAAGGTTCATATTGGGTGGGGACAGGCAAGCATTACACCGGAAAGTCCTGTCAGACTTACCGGAAATCATTGGCAGCCTTTTGATACCATTTATGACCCCGTTTATGTGAGGAGTTTCATTTTTTCCAACGACTACCATAAAATTGCCCTGATCAGTTACGATTTATGGATTGTGCACCCACAACTTGCCAAAGCAATATCCAAAGCGGTCGAAGCCACGGATTTGGGGATTACCGGGATTTATTTTACAGCCTCACATACGCATTCGAGCGTGGGTGGCTGGGGCCGTGGTTTACTGGGAAAACTGGTGATGGGAGGTAATAACCATAAAATGGTTGATCTTCTGGTGCAATCGACCTTAACATCACTCGAAGCCGCTAATACAAATATTGAGGCCTCAGTGATCGGTTTTGGGGCGGTGTCGACATATAATATGGTTATAAACCGGTTGGACCGGGATGGCCTGGTCGATGATAAGATAAGGTTGTTGAAAGCAAAAAACCGACTTGGCGAACAGGCTGTTTTCACCACTTTTTCTGCTCATCCGGTGTATATGGATAAAAATCTCAATGCCCTGTCATCTGATTACCCCGGCCCTTTACTGACTTATGTCAAAGAATTGGATTCCATCGGCTTTGCCTCTTTTGGCGCCGGGGCCATGGGCAGCCACTCTCCGGTCAGGGCCGGGCCGTTTGTGTATGAAAACTTGCTGCAATACAGCCGCCATCTAAAAGATTACATTGCAGGGGCGGAGGATGGAATTACCATGGATTCTACCGACATCCTGCGATTTGCGCAGTGGCCTGTCACCATGAGGTCGCCGCATTTCCGCATAACTGATCACTGGAGGGTGAGGTCCTGGTTATTTCATGCGGTTCTGGGAAAAAATACAGGATATATCACTTGTCTGAGAATTGGCAATACAGTGCTTGTCGGGTTGCCTGTTGAACTTTCAGGGGAGTTTTACTCGCAGTTCGAGGCTATCTGCAGGCAGAAAGGCATTTCTTTAATGATCACCTCCTTTAATGGAAATTATCTTGGGTACGTAAACCCTGAAAAGTACTATTTCACCATCAGCAAGCCCGAAACCCGTGAAATGAATTGGTACGGCCCCCAGGCCGGGGAGTACATTGTAGCATTAGTGAATGAGCTCCTGGCCATAATCTGAACAAGTACGGAATTTATCCTTAAATAGCGCAAGCGTCCCGTGGCTTTTGCCCAACGTTTTCGACAAAATTCTTGGTGTCTCTTTGTGTCTTGGTGGTTAACCATTTTTCACCACGGAGGCACCAAGAGACACAGAGGTAATTTGGGTATTTGTGGTGTATAAATTGCATATAAACTGCCGGCGCCGGTGGTCATTTAATCCTGATCAACCAATCAATTCCCTTATTTTATCGATGGCCCTGTAAAGGAGTTTTCTGGCCGAGTTCTTGTTTTTCATGTCCATGACATCGGCGATTTCAGATTGTGTAAGGCCTTCGTAGTAATAGAGCAGCACCGCCTCTTTTTGTTTTACCGAAAGCCCCTGCAGCGCACTCCGCACCTGCTTCAACCGGGTTTGAATTCGTTCCTGGTCGATAATGCCCTCTTCCCGGGATATATATCTCTTCGGAAATTTGTCGTCGCAAACCAGGCTCACTAATTGAGGGTTCTTTAATTTTTTTTTCCTGTCCCTGATGATCCTGTAGAGCGATTTGTACAAATAAGGTCTTACTGCCGACACCTCGCCAAGAAAAGCTCTCCTTCTTAGTAAACCGAGAAACAGTTCCTGTATAACATCTTTTGCGGTGTCGCGGTCAGTGTATTGAACAGCAAAACGGAACAATTCCTGTGAATATTTTTGGTAGATATAAACGATTGCCTCCTCGTTCGAATTTTTGAATCTTCTCCAGATTTCTGCTTCGCTCAGGTTTTCCATGAGCGACCTCACCCTCTGGCTTTCAGCCTTATTGCCAAATGCGTGTAAATCGGTTTTAACAGAATCAGGGCGAGTTGCCATAGTATCGAATGCTTTGAACTAAATCAATATATGAAAAATAAATCTAATAATCACATTTAAATCCTGTCAAGTTAAAGCCGGGGTATTTATGTTGCCAACACACATCCGGTTTTTGTCTTTATTTTAAAGCACAACAGCCAAAATATAATAAAATTCAGCTCATTTTAAAAAATCAGTTGCCCTTTATGGCACACTTCCGATATTCTTTCCCTCTCTAAAGTATGAATGACCGGGTAAAGTATGATGACAACCTTGTATTTTTGCCTGGAAAATTTAATGAGTGGAAAGTTTTGGAAAAGCTAAACTACAGGGATTACGACGCCCTTAATTTTATTAAGGATGAATTTTTTGTCCGTTGGGTTAAAAACCCGACAAAGGAGTCTTCTGACTTCTGGGAAAAATGGATTGCCAGTCATCCTGAAAAGCATGAAGAAATCATTTTGGCCAAAAGTTTGGTACAAACCATGGATTTAGCTAAAGATGAACAATTGAATGAGCAGGAGTCACTGGAAATTTTAGATGAAATTCTGGCCAAAAGGCCCGGTAAGTACGAGAAGATTGATTCCGGCCATCCGTATTCACTACTCCTCAAAGTAGCCGCCTCGATCATCATCATATTGTTATCAGCCCTTTTCCTGTGGAAAGCGTCTTACCCTCCCGCCTATGATGAGCAATTGGAAGCCATGCCTGGTTGCGTTGTGAAAGCCAATCCTCCGGGCCAGCGGTCTGTTATGTTTTTGGATGACGGATCCAAGGTAACACTCAGCTATGGCAGCAAAATATCTTACCCGAAACCTTTTAAAGAAAATGAAAGAACAGTTACGATGGAGGGAGAGGCATATTTTGAAATAGCCCATGATAAAAAAAGGCCTTTTAAAGTACTATCGGGAAATATTGTTACAGAGGCATTAGGCACCTCATTCAATGTTAACTCGCGTTCCGGTAAAGATGACATTGTGGTATCCTTGGTTAGCGGAAAGGTTCGCGTCTGCCTCAAAGACAAGGGATCGGGCTCTGAAGATTCTGAATTTATCATCAATCCCGGTGGGCAGATCTCTTACAACAGGAAGGCAAAAAATTTTTCAATGAATGATTTTGTTCCCGATGAGGTGATTTCGTGGAAAGACGGAGTGATCGTATTTAGCCATGCCAGCCGGACAGAAGTGTTGAGCAGGCTTGAAGCGTGGTACGGGGTTGAAATCACAGAATCGAACAAAAGCAAATCGCCCTGGAACTTAACCGCACGGTTTGACAACCAACCCTTAGAGAAAGTACTCAATTCGTTAAGTTTTGTAATGAAATTTGACTTCGAAACCAACGAGAAAAAAGTAATGCTGAAGTACAGATAAATAAGATGAATAGCAACCGACCAGAAGCTTTGGTTGGCATTAAATGCCCATGCCGCCGGATTGGGGGAAATTGCCAACCTGATTGAAACTGCCACCAAAAAACAGTTATCAAAAGCCATGTGGTCCGGATTTTGGTTTTGAGGCCGACGGGATGACATTACCGGAACGCGTAACTCCGGGACAGGTACTTTTAGATACCGGGTATAGGAAAGGTTTGTATGGTTTACTATGAAAGAAAGGCGGTTTACCAATCGGATCAGGTCGGCGCTTTAAAAATCAAGATCTGAATTGGAAGGATAATTTATGATCGGTTTAGGTTAATATAGGTTAATGGTCGAAGTCAGTATCACTGTATTTTTGTCATTCGAATCCAACGCATATAACTATGAAGATAATCCGGAAGGATTTCAGGTTATTTAATAAAAATGCGCTTGAAAAGGGTAGCTATTATCGGCGGTGGAATCATCGGTTTATATACAGTCTGGGACTGGGAAGAAGCGGGGTATAAAGTCACGGTGGTGAAAAAAAATGACTTCCACGATGGCTGCTCATGCGGAAATGCCGGAATGATTGTTCCAGGCCAGATCATACCGATGCCCTCGCCGGGGGTTCCGGCCAATGGGCTCCGGTGGTTATTCAACCCCAAAAGCCCCTTGTATATCAACCCGGGCCCGGATCTAAATCTGGCGTCCTGGCTGTGGAATTTTTTTCGTAGCCGAGAAAGAAGCATTTGAGCTGGCGACCCTTGCCAACAAGCTGGGGATAAAGGCACAGGTACTTTCAAAGAACGGACTTGATGCGCTCGGTCCGGCTGTCGGATACAATTGAACCGGCACGTTTCGGGATATGCTGAATTTTACATCCTGATCAGGCGTAAACGACGTTGAAGATTGCCTGATATCAGGAGATTTTATTTGAAACATAAATAGAAATGATGATTTACCGACAAAGCAGTACGATGCAATTAATTTGTAGCCACTTAATGGGACACCCATCGGATTTATATCCTCTATTAATATTGAGTGTAGCTCAGAAGCGTAAATGTACGAATATACAGAAGCGTCTCGTGGCTGTTGTACAAAGCATGTTATCGTCCATACGGGCCGGTGCCGTGAGAAAGGTCAAAGCAGGTGCCGTGACCCGGCTTTGGTAAAGCCCTGGTACGCTATTTGGAAGTATTTGACGTTTCATTCGGAATGAATTGAGTTAAAAAATCAAAACCTTGGGATCCTGGTCACAGAACAGGCATAGGTTGTGTAACAGCCGCGGGAGGCTGGTGCAGGTTTTGGAGTTGGTTTAGGTTTCGATCGTTCACCATCAGGAAATTGTAACTTGAAATATGAAAGCCTTACCTTTTTTAATCTACAAAAATTCAAATACCTCCTTCTACGTCCGGGAGGACAAACAAAAATACTTTTATGATTGCCTGCACATGCACGCAGAGATTCAATTATCGTTGATCCTAAAGGGAGAGGGCCAACTGATTGCCGCTGATTATGTTGGAAATTTTAAGCCAGGCGATATTTTCGTTATCGGCTCCAACATTCCCCATGTTTTCAGGTGCAGCGAAAAGTACTATTCCGAAGACTATACAGGTCATGTACACGCTGTATCTATTTATTTTGACTGGGAAATCTTTCGGGAGCAATTTTGGAATCTGCCGGAAGTAAGGTACATTTTTCAGAATGACACTAAAATCCGGAGAGGATTGAAGATTGGGGTGAAGCACCGGAAAGGATTAAAAAAAATGATCCTGGATCTATTAAAAAGTGAGGGACTGGACAGGATCATTTTATTTTTAAAAATTCTCCACACGATTACCACCACAGAATACCATCATTTGCTGACTGAGATGGTGGAGGTCCAAACAAATCCTTATGAAAGGGACCGCCTGGCCAATGTTTACCAATACACCCTGGAAAATTTCAGCAAAGATATCAGCCTTGAAGATGTGGCAAATGTGGCTAACCTGACGGTAAATTCCTTTTGCAGGTTTTTCAAAAAAAGCACCAGGAAAACCTATTTCGAATTTCTGATCGGAGTGAGGATCGCCCATGCATGCAGGCTCTTGCGCGATTGCGATACGCTGGAAATTTGCGCCATCTGCTACAGGGTGGGTTTTAATAGTGTGCCTAATTTTAATCGTCATTTCAAGCGGTTTACAGGCTACACGCCTTCTGAATACCGGTCTTTTACCCATAAAGATCTTAAAAAACTGGTCGCTTAATGCATTTTGAGGCTGGCCATAATTATCATCTATACTATTGTAAGACATATGAACAAAAAATTAGTTTTAATGTTATCCGGTTTGCTTGGACCGCTGGCAGTTTACGGACAAGGCAGCAGGCCGGATTACCCCATTTCCCCGGTAAAATTCACACAGGTTGAAATCACTGACTCCTTTTGGAAAGAACGCATAGAAACCAATCGCAGGGTCACGATTCCGATTGCTTTCCAGCGTAGTGAAGAAACCGGAAGAATCAAAAACTTCAAAGTAGCCGGAGGGCTGGAGGAAGGCACCTACAACACCCGCAGGGGCTATGATGATTCGGATGTATATAAAGTAATGGAAGGGGCTGCCTATTCCCTGCTTCAATCACCTGACAAGCAGTTGGAGGCCTATCTGGATACCTTGATATACTACATCGGCGAAGCCCAGGAAGAAGATGGGTATCTTTTCACCGTAAAAACTATTCTGGGCGTATCTGATGAGCACAGAGATTCCAAAAAGCCAAAATGGGTTGAAATAGAGCAGGGCTCACACGAGCTATACAATGCAGGGCATATGTATGAAGCTGCAGTTGCCCATTATGAAGCGACTGGTAAGCGTAACTTTCTGGATATAGCGATTAAAAATGCCGACCTTATTGAGCGGGAATTCGGCTGGGGCAAAAGGGAAGTGGTACCGGGCCATCAGGAAATAGAGATAGGCCTGGTGAAATTATACCATGTTACCGGACAAAAAAAATACCTGGATCTGGCAAAATTTTTCCTGGATAAAAGGGGTAAAAATGAACATAAAACCACGTACAATCAATCCCATAAGGAAGTAACCGAACAGGACGAAGCAGTAGGTCATTCCGTAAGAGCGGCTTACATGTATACCGCCATGGCAGATGTTGCCGCCTTGACAGGAGATCAGTCATACATCACGGCGATGGACAGGCTATGGCATGATATCGTGGATGCCAAATTATATATTATCGGTGGTATTGGTGCGGCGGGAGGTCACGAGGGTTTTGGGGGAAAGTACGAATTGCCCAATCTTACCGCTTACAACGAAACATGTGCAGGAATTGCTAATGTTTTCTGGAATTACCGTTTGTTCCTGACCCACGGTGATGCCAGCTACATGGACGTGCTCGAGCGATCACTTTATAACAACGTTTTGTCCGGCGTATCATTGGATGGTAATCAGTTCTTTTACCCCAACCGGCTGGAATCAAGGGGCAAAACCAAAAGAAGCGAATGGTTTAACACCTCCTGCTGCCCGTCAAATATTTCCCGGTACCTGCCATCGGTACCCGGATATATCTACGCGGGAACACAGGATAATTTGTATGTCAATTTATTTATT
Organism: Agaribacillus sp. DX54; assembly: GCF_056858335.1. Taxonomy (NCBI): domain Bacteria; kingdom Pseudomonadati; phylum Bacteroidota; class Cytophagia; order Cytophagales; family Splendidivirgaceae; genus Agaribacillus; species Agaribacillus sp. DX54. The sequence goes on along the minus strand of NZ_JBXEQE010000018.1, from coordinate 51,891 downwards.
TCAAGCAAAACGGGGCTGGAAGTCGGAGACCGGGAGGTTGAGGTGGCGCAAACGAGCCAATTGCCCTGGTCAGGCAGGGTTGAATTGCAGATAAATCCCCGCAACACCACCGATTTTGCCCTGAAAATCAGGATTCCCGGCTGGGCGGCACAGAAACCGGTGCCATCTGATCTTTATTCATTTGTCAACGGGCCGGCATACAATACAAAAATAAAAGTCAACGGAGAAAATGTGGATTATACCGTAGAAAAGGGTTATGCAACGCTGCGCAGGGAATGGTCGCCCGGAGATGTGGTGGCAGTCGACTTTCCCTACGAGGTGAGGATGATAAGATCACATCCGCAAATAACCGAAAACACGGGCCGGGTGGCATTGCAGGCAGGCCCGGTAGTCTACTGTGCAGAGGGTTTTGACATCAAAGATGGCCACGCCAATAACCTGTTGCTGGACCCGGATCAAAAATTTGAGTTTACTTATGAAAAGGATTTGCTGGAAGGTGTCATGACAATTAATGGTTATGCAGATATTCTCATGGAGGTCAAAAACGGCGGTGTTGAAAAAGAAAGAGTGCCATTCAAAGCCATTCCCTATTACGCCTGGGCCAACAGGGGCGTTAGTGAAATGCTGGTTTGGATTCCTGCTGATCCAGCCTATGCAGTTGCGGAAAAATTACCTACAATAGCGTCAAAGAGCAAAGTAGAGACCTCCAAAAAGAAAAGGGCAGGTAACCTGAGTGCTGTTAATGATCTGTACAAACCTCGCAAAGACGAACATGCGGAAATTAGCAATTTCAATTGGTGGCCGGTAACGCGTGCGACTGGTACTATCACCTATACTTTTGAAAAGCCCGAAGAGATTTCTGCCAGCACAGTCTATTGGTTCGAAAGCCCTGATGGCGGTATCATTTACCCCCTTTCCTGGAAGCTTTATTACAAGGATGGAGCGAAATGGAAACCTGTTAAAGGCGCCAGGTATCCGGTCAATGAAACCGGCGAGCCAAGCCAGGCCACGTTTAAAAAAATTACTACCGATGCCATGAAGTTAGAACTTAAAATAGGAGAAAAGCCTGCCGGATTATATGAATGGGAGATTCAATAAAGAAAGTAAAATGCGATTTTTGAAAATATTCACGTCATTTGTTTTATTGTCGTCATGTACTGATGGCAATCCGGGCCCTGATGACTATCCGGGCGCTGAACATCAGAGAAACAATCATTATATCACCAACGCCGCTCCCTTGATGGCACAACCTTACACAGCGCTGCCGTTAGGGACGATAAAACCTCAAGGCTGGTTGAAAACAATGTTGGAAACGCAACGCGACGGGCTGACCGGTAATCTGGATAAGGTATACGCTATCGTGGCCGGTGAAAACAACGGCTGGCTGGGCGGCACTGGCGATAGCTGGGAAAGGGGACCTTACTGGATCGATGGCCTGGTACCTCTGGCCTATTTACTTGATGATCGAAAATTACTGCAGAAAGCCCATAAATGGGTCGAATGGAGTATTAAGAATCAAAGGGACGACGGATATTTCGGCCCTCATCCTTACGATCCGCAAACGCCGTTGATTAAGGGAACCCAACAGAAAATGAGTGAAGATTGGTGGCCTAAAATGGTAATGCTGAAGGTGTTTCAGCAATACTATTCCGCTACAGGGGATGTCAGGGTGATCGAGCTGATGTCTGAATACTTTAAATATCAACTGGCCCGGCTTCCTGACAATCCGCTGGATAAGTGGACTTATTGGGCAGGGCGCCGCGGTGCCGACAATTTACAAATCGTCTATTGGCTGTATAACATTACCGGGGAGGATTACCTGCTAAACCTCGCCACCCTGATTCATAAGCAAACCCATGATTGGACCTCCGTGTTTTCAGGGGATGCTTTAACAAGGACCAATCCTTATGTATCACTTCACTGCGTCAATGTCGCCCAGGGCCTGAAAGCGCCTGTCATCTACTATCAGCAAAGTAAAGACTCCACCCATCTTAGGGCGCCACTGCTTGGCCTGGAAAAATTAAAGGCAGTACACGGGTTTGCCAATGGTATGTATGGAGGGGATGAGGCACTGCATGGGAATGATCCTACACAAGGATCCGAACTTTGTTCGGCGGTTGAGATCATGTACTCCTTTGAAAGCATGCTGCCCATTACCGGCAATACTTACTATGCCGATTATTTAGAACAGATAGCGTTTAACGTACTGCCTACCCAGCACAACGACGATTTCACCAAAAGGCAATACTTTCAGCAGCCCAACCAGATTAAAGTGTCGCACGAATACCGCAACTTCGATTGTGAATATGGAGGAAGCACCACCCTGTTTGGTGTTACCACCGGATATCCCTGCTGTGTTGCCAACATGCATCAGGGATGGCCCAAATTTACCCAAAACCTGTTCTATGCCACCGGCGATAATGGCGTGGCAGCCCTGGTTTATGCCCCCTCTTCGGTCGATGTAAAAGTAGCCGATGGCGTAAATGTGCATATTGAGGAAAAAACACAATACCCTTTTGAGGAACAAATTGAATTCATTATTAATCCGGAAAAGGAAACCACTTTTGCATTTCATCTAAGGATACCGGGATGGTGTGCCCGGCCTCGCGTTACAGTGAGCGGCCAGGAGCACGCCGTAGAACAAGGAGCACACATCGTCAAAATAGAAAGGGCATGGAAACAAAATGATAAGGTTGTCCTGGAGCTTCCCATGGAAATAGCGATTGACAGGTGGTATGAGAAATCGGCATCTGTTCAAAGGGGGCCATTGCTTTATGCTTTGAAAATCGAGGAAGAATGGAAAGAAGTGAGCAAAGATAATTGGCCTGATTCCTTTTTTGAAGTCTGGCCAAAAAGTGCCTGGAACTACGGTATTCCTAAGAAAATCCTGGATAATAAAGACTTTGAGGTGGTAAAAACCAGTGGGCAGATAGCAGCCATGCCCTGGAATCCCGAAAATGCGCCACTCAGGATTATCACCACCGGCAAACAAATACCTCACTGGAAGGAGTACAACGGAAATACGGGCAAACTTCCTGTGTCGCCCTGGCCCCACCGGGAATTGGGGACAGAGGAGGAAAAAATAGCGTTAATCCCCTATGGTTGTACCACATTGAGGATTTCCCAATTTCCGGTAGTAGATATTCATAAAAAATAACCCTGACAGCAGGATATAAACGCGGGTTTCAAGATCCCTGACCCAAAGGAAAAAGAACTGAATAACCAAGAACTATGAAAAAATTATACTTTTTTGTTTTTTGTGTCTTCCTTTTTTGCTGCACTAACCAGAAAAAAGAAACCGAAAAGCCAAACATCGTCCTCATCCTGGCAGATGACATGGGTTTCTCCGATCTGGGCAGTTACGGCGGGGAGATTAACACGCCAAACATCGATCAACTGGCCTACGGCGGTGTCAGGTTTACTAATTTTTACAATGCTGCCAGGTGCTGCCCTACAAGGGCGAGTTTGCTGACCGGACGCTACCCACACCAGGCCGGCGTTGGTAGCATGGTTTACCGAAATTACGGCGGAGCCTATCAGGGTTTTTTGAATAAGGAAAGCGTGACCCTGGCTGAGGTATTGCAAAGCTCCGGGTACAAGACAATCATGTCAGGCAAATGGCATGTGGGCCACAAGGAAGGTCAATGGCCCACTGACAGGGGATTCGATAGATTCTACGGCATCCACATGCATGTGGATAGTTATTGGAAAGTACTTAAAAATTGTGAGGTGTATCAGGACGGTAAACTGTTGATCCCTGCCACAAATGATCCGGTCAATCATATTTTCCCCGAACAGGACTGGTACACCACCGATGTATTTACCGATTATGCCATCAAATTCCTTGAGGAAGAAAGAGAAAAGGACGATCGACCATTTTTTTTATACATGGCCTATAATGCCCCGCATTTCCCACTTGAAGCACACGATGAAGACATCGAAAAATACAGGGGGCAATACATGGAAGGATGGGATAAGCTAAGGAAGGAAAAATTTGAAAGCATGAAAAAAACAGGGGTCATCCCCGACAATTCGGTGCTGTCACCCTCCGAAAATGCCAAATGGGATACTTTAAGCATGGAAGACCGGCTGGAATTGGATTTCAGAAGGGCCATATATGCAGCCCAGATTGACAGGTTGGATCAGAACATCGGCCGGTTGGTAAACCATTTGAAACAGACCGGGGCGTATGATAATACTTTAATCATCTTTTTATCTGACAATGGATGTTCCGCAGAATCCGGCCAGTTCGGCATGAATTGGGGTAAATACAAAATAGAGAATTACGCCGAATGGAAAGAAAAAAGCGGTTGGTCGATCAGCCAGGGCCAGGCATGGGCCAATCTGAGCAATGTTCCGTTCAGGCTTTACAAACGTTACACACACGAGGGCGGTATAGCTACCCCTTTTATTGTACACTGGCCCGGAAAAATTCAAGATCCCGGAACATTTCAAAGGTCAACCGGCCATGTGGCAGACGTTATGTCGACCCTGGTTGAGGCAGCGGGGGCTTTGTATCCTGAAAATTATAATGGGCATGATATAAAACCTACGGTGGGTAAAAGCCTTATACCTTTGTTAAATAGTGCTGAAAGGCAGGATAATAAATACATCTATTGGGAGCACCTGGGACACAGGGCCATAAGAAAGGGTGACTGGAAACTGGTGGCCGAATCCGGCAAGGATTGGGAATTATATAACCTTGTTGATGACCCCGCTGAACTGAACAATTTGATCAATGAAAAACCCGAACTTTCCGAAGCGTTGAAAAATGCCTACTTCCGGTGGGCAAAGGAAAATGATGTCAGGGAGGTTCCATTAAAGAAACCATGATGCTGCCAGACCATTCTCGTGTTTAATCGATGGAAAAACTATCCAAAATAGCACAAAGATATGCTTCGGTACCAGGCAATGAAAAAAGGTTTGCTTTTGCCGGTCAGCCCGACAGTATTATCTGGAAACATTTCAAAAAAGGTGATGAAGCAGCTTTTATTTATATATATGCTAATTATTTTAATGAGCTTCTGGGATTTGGATTCCAGATCACCTCACATATAGGAATTATAGAGGATGCCATCCAGGATGTTTTCGTCGATCTGAGGAGCAGGCATACGCCCCTGCCGAATCTTAAGGTTTCGATTAAAGCATTCTTATTCAAGGCTTTGAAGAATAAAATTTTGGCATATTGCAAACGCGACCAAAAACAGATGGCGGTGGCAGACAGATTTTGGGATCCCGGCTTTAACGTTTCCAAGTCAATTGAAGATAAAATTATCGATGAGGAAGGAAACGGACAAATCGCCAGGCAGCTCAGGAATTTTATCGCTTCGCTGACCCGCCGGGAGCGGGAAATCATTTACTACCTGTATTATCAGAAAATGAGTTATGAGGAGATAAAAGACGTCATGAATTTTGACAATGTGAAATCTGTCAGAAACCTCCTTTATCGTTCGCTTTCAAAGCTAAAATTAAAATTTAACTGAAACCTTGTCGGCCTGTCGACAAAGTTTTTTAGGATAACCAAACTTCAGGATACTTTCTTTAAAGTAAGCATTCATAAAAAAAATGATTTTTTTTGGTGTCATTTTGAGTGTTTTCAATACTTACGTTCAAAGGCGGTATACAAATGAATAAATACACGCAATATGAGCTTGAAGATTTTTTGACAGATGAGTGGTTCATAAAATGGGTAAAAAAACCTACCTGGGAGAGCGAGATTTTTTGGGAAAAGTGGCTAAAAAAAAATCCTGAAAAACAGCCATTGATAAATAAGGCAAGAATCATCATCGAGAGCGCCCACTATGATGAGCCCGGATATAATTTAAAATCCTACAACAGAATTCTGGAGAATGTTTTAAACAACAGCTATTCTTTCAGGCATCCGGTGAGCAGGAGAAAGAGCGGCCGTAAAAGCGTAATTTTCACTTTAACCGCCACGATGGCTTTAATCATAGTTTTTTCATTTTTTCTGATTAAAAACGGCTACCGGAAAGATGTGCTTCCATCTTATCAAACTGTTGTTAAGTCAAACGAAAAAGGCGTAAAGTCAAACTTCACGCTGCCTGATGGGACAAAAGTTTATCTGAATTCCGGGAGCCGTCTGACTTTTTCCCAACCATTTAAAAGAAGCCATGTATCGTTGGCTGGAGAAGCTTTTTTTGAAGTAGCCGAAGACCCCGCCAATCCTTTTACAGTGAATTCAAAAGGGATCGACATCACTGCGCTGGGTACCTCTTTTAATGTCAGGGCGTTTGCCGGTGAGGAAAAGGTGAGTGTTGTGCTGCTGGAGGGCAAAGTCAGCGTCGATATGAAAAATCAAAGGTCTTTTGACAGCAAGTTGATAAATCCGGGAGAGAAAATATCGCTCGATGTTACCGGCGGTGAAGTGAATATCTCTGAGATTGATCATGATAACGATTATGTGTGGAAAGATGGCATCCTGGTATTCGGCCAGGTAAGTTTTGAAAAATTTGTGGCTGAGATCGAAAGGTGGTATGGTGTGCATGTAACCGTGAATTCTCCTCCAAAAAAGCAATGGAGGTTCAAAGGCAGATTTGAAAAGCAAAGCCTGGAAGTGGTACTGGAAAGTGCCCGGTACACTGAAGGTTTGAATTATACTATTAATAAAAAAGAAGTGCAGATAACCTTTAATTGACCCTGTTATGAAAAATATCAATAGCCCTTAAATGTAGAGGAGCCCTACATATGAAAGCCCCTCTTTTTGCTTCAGCATAATTGCAAGTTGGCGCTCGGATTATGCTAAAGCGCTCAATGTTTGTTTAATATATTGACCTCAAATGTATGAAAAAATCTTTTTACCACTATTTAAAAGTTGTGACATTTTACTCATTCCTAGGATATGTATTACAATGCTTTTTCCTATCAGCCCTGATCGCCGGAGAAAGCAATGCACAGAAGGTGAAAAGCATAAGAGAAGTAAAAATCAACGCAAATTTCATCAACGCTTCCGTGATTGAAGTATTCGAGACCATTGAATCGACTACAAATTATGACTTCATTTATGACTCAAGGATCATAAAGACCGGAGAGACGTTTAATTTAAAGGCCCGTCGGGCCTCTGTTGCTGACGTATTAATCGAACTTTCAAGACGGTACAATCTGAAGTTCAAACAAATCAACAGGATGATTAACGTCAGTGAGATAGAAAAAAAGGAAGAACTGGCTATCGAAATAATCCATCAGGAAATCGAGGTCAGCGGGACGGTCACAGATGTGGATGGTGAAGGCATTCCCGGTGTTAATATATTGCTGGTGGGTACCTCACTGGGTACCGTTACTGATTACAACGGCAAATATAATATTTCGGTGCCATCCGATGAGTCAGTGCTGGCCTTCAGTGCCATAGGCTATATCAAAGAAGAGATTGTTGTAGGCAACAGGAAAGTAATAGACATTACATTGCTTCCTGATTTAACGCAACTGGAAGAGGTGGTAGTCGTAGCCTATGGTACCACAAACAAATCTGCATTTACCGGTTCTGCGGCATTTATAGAGCCGGAAAAAATCCAACAAGCTGCTTCCTCGAATATAAGTAACGCCTTACAGGGTTTAAGTCCCGGGGTCCAGGTGCTTGCCAATACAGGTCAGCCCGGGGCTGACGCCACTATTCGAATCAGAGGCTTCGGTTCTTTAAGCTCATCCAATCAACCCCTGATCATTGTAAATGGGAGCCCTTACGAGGCACCATTAAGCAGTATTGCCCCCAACGAAATAGAAAGCATTTCAATCCTGAAAGATGCTGCATCCACTTCCCTTTATGGGTCCAGAGCCGCCAATGGGGTGATTTTGATTACCACTAAGTCTGGCAAGCCTAACAAAACCGTGATCAACTTCAGGGCTACATGGGGGACGTCGGACTTTGCCGTAGCACTGCCCGATAAACTGGATGCGGCAGATCAGTATGAGGCCGTCTGGGAAGGTTTTTATTATGATAATTTACAAAGGGGTTTGTCTGATGATGCCGCCAGACAAAATGCCTCCGACAGGGTGACAGACAGGTTTTTTATAGCCAGGCCGCACACCAATTTTTTGGGTGATGAGAGACAGTACCGGAGCAATTGGAACATGGATGATCCGGTGGGGCTGGATGGAAGAATAAAACCTGAAGCCGAGCTGCTGTATGAATATGACTGGCACGATATTTTCGAACCCAAGCTGAGGCAGGAATATGCCTTTGATTTAGCCACAGGGCTATCTGAAAATACCAATTTATTCGCCTCGACCTCTTATCTGCATGATAAGGGTCAATATTTTAACCAGGATTTTCGACGATGGTCTACCAGACTTAACCTCAACTCAAAGCTCAGCGAACGAATCGGTTTAGAGGCTTCGTTATTTTATTTGCGGACCGACCAGAATAATCCGGGTGAGTTTGCCCGCTTTATCAGAACGGTTCCAACACCGATACATCCTTATGAATTTAACCATGAAACCGGTGAGTTTTTTACCGATGTCTTTGGCAACAGGGCCTTACAAAAAGGGGGTGCTCAGTCTTATTCGGGAAGGCGGTTTTTCGGTGGGGCTAATCCGTTTGATTTTTCCATTGCTCCCGGGGAACCGGACGCTTATGCCTTTAACATCAATAATAGAAATCAGATCATTAATAAAATCGGTTTGCATGTAAATATTATCGATGGATTGGATTTCCGGACAAATATCATCACTGATTATACCGTATCTAACAGGCATCAGTACATATCTCCGGTGCAGGGAATTGAAAGGGCCGAGGGTTTTGCCCTTAAAAGAAACCTGGCCCGGTTCGCTTACACTTTCAACAGTTTCCTGGAGTATAAAAAAAGCTTTGGAGAGCATGGTTTGACAATTATGGCAGGAAACGAATTATTTTCCTGGAATCGTGACCGGCTTTCAGGCACCAAGCAGGTATTTGCCGTTCCCGGGTTTTTTGAGTTAGATGCGGGCTCTGCAGAACCTACAGCCAGTTCATTCGAAACGGACTATCGCCTGGTCAGTGCCTTTTCACGCCTGGAATATGATTATAGTGACAAAATTTATTTAAGTGCCAGCTACAGAACCGACGGTTCATCCAGATTTTCCGAGGAAAACCGGTGGGGTAATTTTTGGTCTGTGGGCGCAGGATGGAGATTGTCAGAAGAAGCTTTTATGGATAATGCAATCTTTGTCAACAATCTCAAATTAAAGGCCAGCTACGGAACCACCGGTAATGATCAGGTCGCTATCAACGATCAAACATCGCTTAATAATCAAATCGCCCTTTATGCTTATCAGGCTTTGTATGACCTCTCTTACAACTTCTATGAAAATCCAGGCGCTATAGAGCAAAAGCTCCCGACCCCCAACCTTAGATGGGAAAAAAATATTCAGTTGAATGTCGGTGTCGAATTTGAGCTTTTTGACAGATTTTATGGAAATATAGAATACTTTATCAAAACATCCGATGATCTGTTATTTCAACGGCCGCTGCCACAATCTTTCGGTATCACTGTGGTCAATGATAACATCGCCGAAGTTCAGAATAAAGGTTTTGAAATTGATCTCCATTATGACGTGTTCAATAACAGGGATTTTAGCTGGACTGTTTCTGTTAATGCAACCCACTATAAAAACGAGATCCTTGAATTACCTGAGAGTGAAGTTTTAGTAGGTTTAAGAAGATGGGTTGAAGGCAGGTCTATTTTTGAATACTGGACACCTACCTGGGCAGGTGTCGACCCGGAAACCGGCGACAATACATGGTTTTTGAAAGAATTCGATAATGAAGGAAATGTGATCGGCAGAACGCCGACAAATGCCTGGAATCTGGTCAACAACCAACCTAACCATGATTTTCAGGGGTCCTCACTCCCCGACCTGTTCGGAGGTGTATCGAGCACAATAAAATACAGGGGATTTGACCTTTCATTTATGTTTTATTACAGCTTAGGGGGCATTATGCTGGATAATGCTTTCCGGGAAAATATCAATATGAGAAATGCATTCGGATTGATCGACTTTTACAGGGATAATCACTGGACCCCTGAAAATCGCGATACAACCATTCCGAGACCTTCTCATGTAAACTTTGCCGACAATGGACGCAGCTCCAACCAGTACATGTTCGATAATGACTTTCTAAGACTGCGGACCGTAAACCTTGGTTATACCTTCCCCTCCCAAATTACCGACAACATAGGGTTGACCAGTCTGAGGGTATTCATGCAGGCTGAAAACCCATTCACCTGGGGAAATGCGGCAGATCGTGGTACCGACCCCGAAATTGCAGGTTTTGATGGTTCCAGTGACTATAACTGGGGTATCAGAAAAACAATTACCGGCGGTGTTCATCTTCAATTTTAACTCACGAAAATTCAGGAAAATGAAAAAGTTAATTAATCTATGTGTTATTTCCGGTTCATTGCTGTTGGGTTTTTCTTGTAAGGAGTACCTGGATGTACAGCCAACGGTTAATGTTTCGGAAGAACAGCTATTTGATAATTTATCGGGACTGGAGGTTGTACTTAACGGTATTTACAGATCTATGTTGACCGATCCAAACGGAATGAATGCGGGTATAGCCGGAATGCAAATTTATAATCTCACCGCTTCCCCCGATTTATGGGTCAGGGAAATAGGAAATGGCTTTTACTTCAGCAGCATATTTTTGTCGGTGAGAACAGAATCCGCCGGTACTTTTGCTAACCAGACCTGGGGATATCATTACCGGCTGATCAATAATTGTAACATTATTCTTTCGGAGGTGGATAATTTCTCCGGCCAGCCGGAACTGGCGGCTTCTGTCAAAGGCCAGACACTTGCCATCAGGGGGTATGCATATTTTAATTTGGTCAGGTATTTCCAGCAAACATACAGCATTGCCAGCGATGAGCCCGGGGTGCCCATCTATCTGGACCGGGCCACTCCCGACAGGGAACAAAATGACAGGGCGCTTGTCAGTGATGTATATGCAAGAATTTTGGAAGATCTGAATGGTGCCCTGGTCGAATTGGAAAACTGGTCGCGCCCCGGCATTGAATTTATCAATAAGGATGTAGTGAATGGTATTTTGGCCCAGGTTTACATGACCATGGAAAATTGGAGCGAAGCCGCTAGCCATGCCAATGCTGCCAGAAATGGTTACACACTCATGACACCGGAACAATACCAGTCGGGATTCGATGAAGCCAACGACGAATGGATCTGGGGATTCAGACAAACGGAAAATGATAACATCCAGACCACAAACCTTTTTTCCAGGTGGAACATCAATGACCACCGGCCTGCGGGCACAGTTTTCGGAGCTGAAACGCTGAGGGTCAATGAAAGCTTTGTTGACCTGTTTGATGACACGGATGCGAGAAATCAGTTTTGGTTCAAATCTGCCGGAGAGATAAATTCGGGATGGGCTTCGGACAAATTCAGGGATGATGGCTCGAACTTTTTGGGGGACATGATCGTCATGCGCGCAGCGGAAATGCTTCTCATTGAGGCAGAAGCGCTGGCAAGACAAGATGGTAATGAAGCGCAGGCTTTGGCATTGTTAAATGAATTGCAAAATACCCGGTTGGTTGAAAACCCTACAAACACCACCGATCAGGCAGCATTGCTGGAAGCGATCTGGATAGAAAAACGAAAAGATCTTTACTCTGAAGGCCTCGTTTTCTGGGATTTACTGCGAAATCAGTTGGATCTTGTGAAAGCAGGAGATGCCAGGGATCCGGTTAACATCCCTGCCAGATCTTACCGGTTTATCATGCAAATACCGGATGATGAGATGAATTTTGGCGGAATTTCAGTGCAAAATCCACTGGATGAAATTTTTTAAAATCGGCGCGATGATTATACCTTCATGGATTATATACATGTCCTGTTTTTGGGGAATATGCTCCTGGCACAGGATGGCGGGCGAAAGTGTGATATCCGGGACCAGGTTATCCGGCCCGGCGAAAGCGGCAACCGGCCCCAATGTCATACTCATTCTGGTAGATGATCAGGGTTGGGGCGCCACCTCCGTGTTGATGGATGATCAAATACCCGAATCAGCCAGTGATTTTAACCGGACACCCCACCTCGAAAAACTGGCAGAAGCGGGGATGCGATTTGTGCAAGGATATGCGCCGCATCCCAATTGTTCACCCAGCAGGGCCAGCATTCAAACAGGCAAAAGCCCGGCGAAATTGCATTTCACTGATATAATAGGCCGGGTAGGTGGCAATGAAAATACCACCAACCGCCTGATCAGGCCACGGCACATTAACGGTTTGGTTGATAATGAGGTGACGATCGCCGAATTAATTAAACAGCACAGGCCTGAATATGCCACGGCACACTTCGGCAAGTGGCATATGAAAGGAGGCGGTCCTGAAAATCACGGCTACGATGTAAGCGACGGCTCAACAGGAAACGGCGAGGGAAACAGGAAATATCCCCAAAACCCCAAGGATATATTTGGTATCACCCGGCGGGGAATTTCCTGGATCGAAGAAAATGTAGAGAAAAACAAGCCATTTTTTATGATGTTGGCCCATTATGCCACCCACAAGTACATCGAAAACCTGCCATCTACCTTAAAGACTTTTGAAGAATTACCCGGAGGGACCAGACACGACCACGCTGCCCATGCCGCCATGACCTACGATCTGGATACAGGGGTAGGCATGATTATGGATAAAGTAAAGGAGCTGGGGATCTCGGATAACACATACATCATCTATCTGGCAGACAATGGTAGCTTTCCAGGGTTAAACCCCGCTAATACAAACGGGCCATTGCGTGGGTGGAAAGCTACCTTATGGGAGGGCGGCATCAGATCGCCTTTCCTCATTGCCGGGCCAGGCGTTAAGGGAGGTACTTTGAGTCGTGAAAGGGTCGTTGGCTATGATCTTTACCCTACCATTGCCGAATGGTTAGGGATCAAAGCCATTTCTCCGGAGATCGAGGGAGGAAGTCTTTGCAACATCCTGAAAAACGAAGGAAACGGACAGGTATCCCGTCCACATGATTTTCTGGTGTTCCACTGGCCCCGTTATGTGCTAAGCAAGGGTTCACACCCCTCTACTGTCATCTTTAGAGGGGATTACAAGCTGCATAAATTTTATGAAACCGGGGAGCTGCGCTTATACAATATCAAAGAAGACATCGGTGAAAACAAGCCCCTGAATCGTGAACATCCTCATGTCGTGGAAGTGTTACACCAGGCTATGCAGGACTACCTGAAGGAAATCGATGCCGGCATGCCGCGGGTTAATGCCAGGTATGACGAGGCAAAGGATCCGGGCAGGAAATTCAAAGATTTGAAAGAAGCCCTCATGCTTGTGGAAAAGTAAACCATGATAAAATTGAATTTTCGAAACCTAAAAATTTCACAAAAGAATTTGAAAACTTATTAAAATATGGCCATCAGTTTTAGAGAATCGGGGTGGTTGTTTCATGATGAACACCACATGTTCGGGAAAAAGCAGCGGTGCAGGGTCATGATGCGTGCTTTTCTGATAAAATCGGTGTTACTATTGCTGGTTACTTCGTGTCATAAAAAAGAGGCAAATAAGCCGAATATTCTTTTTATCACGACCGATTACACCCGGGGGGTCGATGTTCCCATGGCTGGCTCCCCGTTTTTAAAAATGCCTACTATTGACCGGTTAAGCCGGGAAGGAGCGGTTTTTATCAGGCATTCCTGTGTTAGTCCTATTTGCATGCCGGCGAGGGCAACGATCGTTACAGGCAGTTATCCTCATTCACATTCATTGTGGGACAATACCGGTATCTCTGTTAAAAAAGAGGGAAAACCATTTTTGATCACTGATCTGAAAAAGCTGGGCTATAAGACTGTGGGAATTGGCAAAATGCATTTTTCACCTTTCAAGGCCGACTATGACTACGACCACAGGATCACCCAGGAGGGCAAAGACAGGCATTACAGGGATGATGACTATGAGCGATATCTGGAAGAGAGGGGGTCGAGCAGAAAAGACATTAAAAATCTGAAAGGAGACAGGAAAGTGCCCAGGGGCCAAAGTTTTTTTGACTGGCCACTGGACGAAGGCCTCCACCCCGATGCTTTTGTCGCGCATAAAACTATCGAGGCCATTAGAAATGGCGTACTGAAACAAGACAGCTCCTGGTTTATGTGGGTATCTTTTACCGGCCCTCACAACCCATGGAATGCGCCCGGCAGGCTGACAGCGGTGTACCGCAACATGGACAACCTGCCGAATGGTGATTTTGTAAAAGGGGAGCTTGCCGCCAAGCCCATAGATTTCTCCAGGCACCGGTATGGATACGGAGGCGACCTGTTTGAATATTATGACAGCCTGCCGCCGCTTGAAAAAGATAAAATGCGCCACGAATTGCGCGCTGCCCATTATGGAAGCCTGACCTATATCGATGAGTTGATCTCTGAAGTGATAACAGCACTTGAAGGGAGAGGCTTATTGGAAAACACGATGATAATTTTCACCTCAGATCATGGCAGTGCCCTCTTCGATAATGAAATGCTTCATAAAGGCGCGCATTTCCCCACCCAGTCCCTGGTACCATTTGTCGTTTGGTTCCCCGGATTTGTGAAGCCGGGAATCCGCAGGCATTTCACATCACATGCCGATGTATATGCTACATTCATGGAACTGGCTGGTCAGCAAAATCCGATGGCTACTGAGGGAGAAAGTATGGTTGAAATGTTCCGTGACCCGGAAGCTGTTGTAAATGACTTCGTAGTCATTGAAAGTGCGCTGGTGACTTCTATTATGGATGATAACTGGTTGATGGGCATTCATCATATCTCGAAGGAAACGGACTTGTATGACCTTAAAAGCGACCCTATGTGCCATGATAACCTGGCTGAAACCGCCCAATATCAACAGGTGATAGAAGCATTGAAATCTAAGCTGGTCAGTTGGAGAAAATCAAAGGCCCGGGGCAGTCAGGTAAGCGACGATCCGTTTTCCTGGAGCCGTGAACTCGGGGATTCACTCGAAATCGCAAAATATAGAAAAAGATATTTGAATGAGTACATGAGGCTGACCCGGATTGATCGGGACCGGCCTGGCAAAACCGGAGGGCACGCTGTAAAAGTTTTAAAAAATGCCGGAATATATGAACCAGGTTATGAGTAGCAAAGATCATAAATCGCGATTAATTACTATTGCGTTAGCTATTAAGGTACTGATGTTTTGCTGTTGCTGTTCTCCCAAAAAAATCCAAAAGCCAAATATACTGCTTATCATGACCGATGATATGGGGTATTCCGATTTGAGTTGTTATGGTGGAGAAATAAGTACACCCAATATCGATGGCCTTGCTGAGAATGGCATCAGGTTCACACAATTTTACAACACCGCCAGGTGCTGCCCCTCCCGTGCTTCATTGATGACAGGCCTTCATCCACATCAGACCGGACTTGGTGGAATGACCGGAAACAGCACCATATATCCGGGTTATCAGGGCGAAATTTCCTTTGAATGTGTCACAATAGCGGAAGCGTTGAAAACGGCGGGTTACAGTACCTACATGACAGGGAAATGGCACCTGACCGGAGACCGGAAAAACCGAAGAAACTGGCCGGTTCAACGTGGGTTTGACCGGTATTTCGGTACGTTGGAAGGAGGTGGAAACTTCTTCAGACCAAATGAACTGTTGCTCGGTAATGAGCAGATAGCAGTGGAAGATGGCTTTTATTACACGGATCAAATTGGCAGATACACCCAAAAATTCATTGAAGAGCATGTGGCTTCCGGTCGGGATAACCCATTTTTCTTTTATGTGGCTTTCACTGCGCCACATTTCCCATTACATGCCCCGGATTCTTCTATTCAAAAATTCAAAGGAAAATTCAATGAGGGATGGGACGTGCTGAGGGATCAACGTTTCCGGCGTATGCTGGAGCTGGGAATAGTCGATGACCGGTTTAAACTATCTCAACGGGATCCATCTGTTCCTGCGTGGCAGGATGAGGAACACAAGGAGTGGGAATTGAGGAGAATGGAAGTATATGCTGCGCAAATGTATCATATGGATCTGGCTGTAGGCCGAATTTTGGCTGCCCTGGAGCGTACCGGTCTGAAAGACAATACCCTGATCATGTTTTTATCGGACAATGGTGGCTGCGCAGAAAAAATTACCATGCGCTGGTATAATTTTTTGCAGCGTTTAATGGGTGGCCGGTACACCAAAGACGGTGATTCGGTGCTTGTTTCCAACACACCCACTGTGATGCCGGGGGCAGAAAATACTTTTCAAAGCGTGGGTAAATCATGGGCCAATTTGCAAAATACCCCTTTTCGGAAGTACAAACATTATACTTTACAGGGAGGTATCGCCACACCGCTGGTGGTACATTGGCCGGAAGGAACAAAACTGAAAAATGAAATTTTAAACCAGCCGGGTTATTTGCCCGATATAATGGCTACCTGCCTGGATGTATCCGGCGCTGATTATCCTTTAAAATATCATGAACATGATATTGTTCCCCCGGAGGGGCAAAGCCTTCTGCCTGTTATTCGGAACGGGGATGAACTGCGGGAAAGAAAAATGTTTTGGGAACACGGAGGGAACAAGGCCGTTAGAAACGGTAATTGGAAACTGGTTTTCACAAGAGGTAAAAAGCAGTGGGAATTGTTCAATTTAAAAGATGACCCTATCGAGCAAAAGGACCTTGCAGCCGAATATCCGGAAATGGCGGAGGCGTTGCAAAGGGATTGGGAGGAATGGGCATGGCGAACCCATGTTTATCCTAAAAAAGGAAAGGAAAAAAAACCAAACTGATAATTTTCAAAGAAACATTTTAGTCATCGGTCCGAAATTCAAGTAATGAATAATTATAGAAAAAGATAACATTATGATACAAAAATCAACGCTGGCTTTACTGCTTATCCTGACATTTTTTGGATGCCAAAACCACTTATCTGAAGAGGCGAAAAGTCCTCCAAAGCCCAATATCATCTATGTAATGGCCGATCAGTTGAGGTATGATATGATGGGATATGCGGGCAATTATAAAGCCATTACCCCTAACCTGGATCGCATGGCCAATGAGGGTATTAACTTTTCCAATTGTGTTTCGATCAGTCCGGTTTGTGCGCCACACCGGGCTTCGTTGATTACCGGTAAATATTCCTCGAGCACAGGGATGGTAATCAATGAACTCCGGCTCAATCCTAATCAGAAAACCATTGCACATGTCCTGACAGAAAATGGCTATAAAACCGGCTACATTGGCAAATGGCATTTGTGGGCCAACATCGCCGGGCGTCATGGCCAACTGGAAACAGCTTACACGCCTCCGGGGCCTTACAGGATGGGTTTTGATGGATACTGGGCTGCCTATAATTTCAACCATATGAATTTTAAAGGCTATTATTACAGAGACGATACGGTAAGGCACACCTATGATAAGCCTTATGAGCCTGAAGCACAATTTGATATGGCTATGGACTTTATAGAGGAGCAATCCGGCACAGATGATCCGTTTGCCTTGTTTCTCAGCGTTGGTGTTCCACATGACCCCTGGAGCAAAGACAATGTTCCGGAGAAGTATTATGAAATGTTTAAAGATACCTCATTTAAGTTACCTGATAATTTTCAGGATACGCCCGATCCTTACATGGACAGAAATACCAACCCTGAGAGGTGGGAGAAATACTGGATGAAGGAAATTCCCGAAATGAAACGCGTCTATTATGCGATGGTTACCAGCCTGGATGAATACATGGGACGGTTGATGGCTAAACTCAAAGAACTGGGAATAGATGAAAACACCATCGTTATTTTCTCTTCCGACCACGGAGAGATGTTTGGTGAAAACGGCAGGGTCTTTAAGCTTACTTTTTATGAGAGCGCTGCCCGGATACCGCTGCTTATTCGCTGGCCGGGTCAAATTCCGGCCGGATTGGTCTCGGAAGCTACCATCAATACCCCCGATCTGATGCCTACCATGCTCGGACTGGCCGGTTTAACGGCTCCCGGTGAGGTCGAGGGCATGGATCTGAGCCATACATGCCTTGGAAAACCCGGCCCCGAACCGCCATTTGCCTTTATGCAGGGAATGGGACACACCTTTTTGTGGCGTGACGGTCACGAATGGCGCGCTATCAGGGATAAGCGGTTTACTTATGCCAGGTACCTGATTGATGGGAAAGAATGCCTCTTCGACAACCGGCAAGATCCCCAGCAAACAAAAAACCTTATCGGTGATCCGTTTTATGCCGGTATCCACCGTAACATGAAAGATGCCATGGAAACAAAAATGAAGGATTTGGGAGATGAATTTAAAAAAGTCACCTGGTACAGAGATAACTGGCTGGATAACAGGAATATAATCCGGTCTGCCAGAGGAGATTTTTAAAAACAGCACGAACATTACGCAAATGTTTTGCGACTCTTGCAAAACTGTGCTCCCGGAGCAGTAGCTTGATCCGATCCCTGCACTTGTTGAGGAATAAGCCAACTATTACATGGATTACGCCTCATCCGGGATGGTACCGGTCTGCACAGGCTGTCAAAACCCGTCGGCAGATCGCAAGGATCATTATACAGATAAAACTGGTCGGAGGAACTCAGGGGAAACATGATTGTAATCCCACCATCAACCTGACCGGTGATGCGGGACTACCGATGGGGACTTATGTGTAAACGCCATGTGCATAATGTATTTCCATCCGAATCCCTGGCCGGGGTTTTATCGGTAAAAATGTTGACCGTTTCTTTAACTGACTGCAAAGGTACCAGGCAAGCCAATAACCGAAATTGTGGATGGTGATACCACGAAAAACGCCTGAATTAATCCTTTAAAAGGTAGTGGCCGAAGGGATATATCTGATTTGAGTGGTTACTTAAAAGGCTGATTGAACAGCGTTTTTGCTCAAACGGAAATTTATTTGGTTCAATGGACTCTTTTTTTGTTCATCATTGAGCGCATAAGCTTGCTGTACCTTACAGGGGTAGTTATTTTGGCTAAAGTTCACCATTTAAATGGATTCGTGAATAGGAATTATCCCTAATATTTATCTATCTTACCGCCCTGTAATTTTTAGCAGGTTAAATCAGCAATGTTGTTTATTGAAATCAATGAAAGAGGCAGCCTTTGTCAAACAGAATTTACCGATCTGGGAAGAATTTGAGCGTATAATCGAAGATACCCGCAAGGCGGATCCGGATCAACTGGCTGACTTATTTATCCGTGTTACCAATGATCTGGCCTTTTCCAGAACACAATATCCTGAGAGTCAGACAACCATTTACCTGAACAGCCTTGCTTCAAAAATCCATCATGCCATTTACCGCAACAAAAAAGAAAAGACCAGCCGTTTCGTAACATTCTGGACGAGCGAGTTACCTGCAATTCATCTCAGTGCCCACAAGCAATTTCTTTATGCCTTTGTTTTTTTTACCATTCCCGCTATCATCGGTGCACTGTCTGCCAACTATGATCAGACTTTTGCCCGTTTAATTTTGGGCGACGGATATGTGAACACGACACTTGAAAACATTGAAAAAGGGGAGCCAATGGGAATCTACAGCAGTATGGGGCAACTGAGTATGTTTTTGATTATCCTGGTAAATAATGTCGGGGTAATGCTTAAAACTTTTGCCTTCGGATTGTTTTTATCTGTGGGAACTGTGCTGATTTTATTTTACAATGGTGTCATGGTTGGGGTTTTTCAGTACTTTTTCTATATGAAAGGATTGTTTTGGATTTCATTTCTCACAATCTGGACCCACGGCACTCTGGAAATATCTGCCATCATCATTGCAGGTGCGGCAGGACTGGTAGTAGGTAACAGTATCCTATTTCCTGGCACCTATTCACGATTTCAGTCATTCAAAATAGGTATTAAAAAAGGATTAAAAATTGTGATAGGTCTGATTCCCGTCATCACGCTTGCTGCATTGCTGGAAGGGTTTGTTACCAGGATCACCTATCTGCATTGGAGTTTCAAGGCCACAATCATTGTGATTTCTGCTGTTTTTGTTTTGTATTATTATATTATTTATCCGATTAGAATTAGAAAAAATGTCACAGAGTAAGCCCATCGTAATGAGGAAAACCAGGGATTTTGGGGAAAAGCTGAATGCTACAATAGCGTTCATAAGAGCTAATTTTACAGGTTTGTTCCGCAGTATCATTTTTATTGGTGGTCCCTTCATGCTTATTACCAGCGTGTTAATGGGTTTAAACCAGAATAATGTATTGTGGTTAAGTTCCCTCAATTCGCAACCTTTTGGCTCTACCGGTGAACTGGTTACCGAGGTAATAGCTGTTTCTGTTTTAACCATGCTGTTCAGTATTCTCACTATGTCATTGATTGTGACGATTATCAACGAATACATAATCCTGTATCTTGAAAAACAAAGCAGCCAGATTGAGCCTTCCGAAGTATGGCAACGCGTGAAAAAGGATTACCTGATGATATTGATTTCCAGCATAGGATACACTGTAATCGTGTTGATCGGTACGGTTTTTTTTGTTTTACCGGGCATTTATTTGTTTGTGACTTTGTCGCTGATCTACATTGTCCAGATCGCGGAAAGAAAAGGATTCTTCAGTGCCATGAGCCGGTGTATCAGTATCATTAACGGCAAGTGGTGGAGTACATTTGGAATCAATATTGTTTGCTGGGTTATCTGGGGTGTTTTGTTGTATGCCTTATTGATACCTTATCACATTTTTACTTTTGCAGAGCTGTTTCACGACATCTCGGAGGCCGGAAATACCGAGTTCTTTGAAGAGCCTTCAGGCATTACCAAGGGACTGACCATTTTTTTCTCGGCTGTTTACATGGTAGGAAACTATATATTGATGATAATCCCCGTGATTGGGATTGCATTTCAGTATTTTAATCTGGTGGAAAGAAAAGAATCGACAGGGCTCATGCAAAAAATTGATTCTTTTGGTGCTCAAAGGTCAACAATTGTCCAGCGTGAAGAAGAGAATGAGGAATATTAAACTGTGCTTTTTCGTTCCGCTGCTGTTTATTTCAGAATTCACCTTGTCGTCACAGAGTCAGGTAAATATTCAGGAGGGAAAAACCCTGAAGTCAGATACCACGCTTGTGCGCTCCCGGACTTTTCCCTATGAAAGGATCAGGGAGTTTAAAAAAGACGGTGATTTTAACTATGGGCCGGCTACACAGCTAAAATTAAACCTGCTGCAAAGGCTTCTTCAATGGATATTGCGCCAGTTTAGCAATTACGCTGATGTGCCCGGTAGCCAGCCATGGCTTAAAACATTGTTTTATATCATCATTGGTGCTATAATCGCATACGCAATTCTAAAAGTAGCCGGAGCCGACATCAGTAAAGCATTTTATAAGTTGTCGGACAGGGGAAATCTTGAATTCGATGTAGTTGAGGAAGATATTCATCAAATGGATTTTGAAGCTTTGATAGAAGAGGCGATAAACCAAAAGGACTATAAAAAGGCGATTAGACTGTATTATCTCTATGCTTTGAAAAAGCTGGCTGACCGTGACCTGATTCAGTGGAAACCGGGGAAAACAAACCATGAATATGAACAAGAACTGGCGTCCCCTGAAATCAAGCCATCATTTGAGGATTTAAGCTATTATTTTGATTATGCGTGGTATGGGGATTTTCCGGTCAGCCAGCATATGTTTAACCGCGTAAAAGTGATTTTTAAGGATTTTAAAGCAATTATTGATACCCAATAAAGGTTATCAGGGAGTCTTTGATGAAAAAAGATCTGAAATATTATCTGATATTACTCCTGGCTTTTTCAGCGTTTATTCTTTATGAATTAAATAAACCGAAGGAGCTGAGTTGGCGGGTTTCTTTATCAAAAAGAGACAAAAATCCCTATGGCACTTACATTTTAAACGATCTGTTAGCACGCACATTAAGGCAAAGCGAGGTTAGGCATTCCAATAAAACATTGTTTGAATTGTTTCATGAGGGGGGCACTGAAAATTTGCTGATTCTCTGTCAGTCCTTTAACCCGGACGCGTCTGATTTAAACGCCCTGTTTGAGATGCTAGATGCGGGCGCCAATATATTTATAGCGTCGTCGGCATACCGTGGCAAGTTCAGAGATACACTGAATCTGGAGGTAGCCGGTATATTGCTGAATGATTCATTGAAAAATTTGGGGTTGAACTATTTAGGGGCTTTGGAGGATTCCACCCCGGTTCATTTTGTAAATCCCCATCTGGGTGATAAAAACTACTATTTTAAGAAAAGAACCGTAATCGAATATTTTGAGTCGGTCGATACTACCCGGACCCGGGTGATTGCTGAAAATGAAAGTGGCTACCCTGTTATGACCATCACTCCGTGGAGTAATGGAAACATTATCTTGACGACACTTCCGCTTAGCTTTACCAATTACTATCTGTTGTGGAATCAAAATCATGAGTTTGTTTCCGGTGCTTTATCTTATTTGCCGGATAAGGATGTGATCTGGACCGAGTATTATCAACTTGGCAGACAGGAGTCAGGCTCTCCTATAAGGTTTGTGTTGAGTAATGAGTCTTTAAGGTGGGCATATTACATTATGCTGTTCACATTACTGACCTTTGTGTTTTTTGAGGCGAAGAGAAGACAACGGATCATTCCCATCGTTAACCCCCCGGAGAACACAACCCTGGAATTTGCTGAAACGGTCAGTCACTTGTATTATAACCACGGTGATCATTTAAACCTGGCCCTGAAGAAGATTTTGTTTTTCAAAGAACAGATCAGAACCAGGTACTATGTACAAACCAGTGTATTGGATGATGACTTTTACCAGGAATTAAGTAACAAAACCGGTCAAAATATTGAAACTGTTCAAAGCCTGTTTCAACAAATTGCTCAGGTTGAGGCCAGAAAACGCATCAGCGAGACAGAACTATTCAACTTGAGCAAAAAGCTCGATGAATTTTTAAAAAATTAATAATTAATGGAAAACAACGAACAATTTGCCAGCAGAATTGACCTTTCCCAATTAAAGGACAGCGTCGCCGCCATAAAAAGTGAGATAGCCAGGGTCATAGTTGGGCAGGATAAAATGATTGAACTGCTCCTTACGGCCATCCTGGCCGATGGGCATGTACTTCTCGAAGGTGTCCCGGGCGTAGCCAAAACCCTCACAGCCAAGTTAATTGCAAAGATTGTCGATGTCGATTTCTCAAGAATCCAGTTTACGCCTGATTTAATGCCATCGGATATATTGGGCACTTCTGTTTTTAACGTAAAGACCTCAGAATTTGAATTTAAGAGCGGGCCCGTTTTTGCCAATATTGTTCTTATTGATGAGATTAACCGTGCCCCTGCAAAGACCCAGGCAGCACTTTTTGAGGTGATGGAAGAGCGGCAGGTGTCTATCGATGGCCAAAGATTTGCCATGAATCCGCCGTTTATTACCATAGCCACCCAAAATCCCATTGATCAGGAAGGTACCTACAGGCTTCCTGAAGCACAACTGGATCGTTTCTTATTTAAAATATCCGTGGGTTATCCTTCTTTGGAAGAAGAAATCCTTATCATCGAAGGAGAGCATGGGCGGAAAGAAGACCCGGTTGCCAGTATAAAAACCATATTAAGCGGGGAAGAAATAGCAGATTACAGGCAGAAGGTGGCAGAGCTTCATGTCGAGCGTAACCTGATGAAGTATATCGCTGAAATTGTGCATGAAACCAGGCAGAACAAATCGCTTTACCTGGGTGCCTCCCCCAGGGCCTCGTTGGGGATTTTAGGAGCTTCCAAAGCGCTTGCGGCGATCAGGGGCCGCGATTTTGTTGTTCCTGAGGATATCAAGGAAGTTACTTTTCCGGTCCTGGGCCATAGGTTATTACTCACTCCCGAAAAGGAAATGGAAGGCCTTGGCACGGCTCAGGTCATTGACCGGATAATTGATAAAATTGAGGTACCC
Source organism: Agaribacillus sp. DX54 (assembly GCF_056858335.1). Lineage (NCBI taxonomy): Bacteria > Pseudomonadati > Bacteroidota > Cytophagia > Cytophagales > Splendidivirgaceae > Agaribacillus > Agaribacillus sp. DX54. Next base: position 28,052 of record NZ_JBXEQE010000018.1, on the reverse strand, counting down.
AGGTAGGTGAAAATTGTAAGGGCGCTATATCTCAAAAACCGGCTTTTTGCGGTAATTGCTGCGGTCATTTTGCTGTTCATTGTAAGCTTTGAGCTGACGGTATTGCTGCCTGTGGCTAAACTTTTTTTGATGGTGCTGCTGGCCATCCTTTTGGTGGATGGCCTGCTTTTGTTCCGTGTGCAAAAGGGGATTTATGCCCGTAGAATTTGTCCTGACAAACTTTCTAACGGGGATGAAAACGAATTGCAGATATATCTCGAGAACTATTATAATTTCCGGATACACTTGTCAGTGATTGATGAACTTCCCCCACAGTTCCAAAAGCGCGACCTGCATTTTGATCTAACCATAAAAGGCAGGGCAACCAAAATCCTGAATTACCATGTAAGACCTGTTAAAAGGGGAGAGTATGTGTTTGGGGCGGTGAATGTATTTGTATCCAGTGACCTTGGACTGATCAGCAGGAGATTTAAATTTTCACAGGATAAAATGGTGCCTGTTTATCCTTCATTTATACAAATGATGAAATATGAGTTACTGGCGATTTCAAATCATCTGAAAGAGTTTGGAATCAAAAAAATCAGGAGGATAGGGCACAGCATGGAGTTCGAGCACATCAAAGAATATGTGGTTGGAGATGATTACCGGACTGTAAACTGGAAGGCTACCGCGAGGCGTGGTACGCTGATGGTAAACAATTACCAGGATGAAAAATCACAGCAGGTCTTTTGCCTTATTGACAAGGGAAGGGTAATGAAAATGCCTTTTGAGGGTATGACCCTGCTCGACTATGCCATTAACGCCTCACTGGCCATGGCCAATATAGCCATTAAAAAAGACGACAAAGCCGGCCTGATCACTTTTCAGCATAAAATCAACGCCATAGTGCCGGCCAGCAAGCGGGGAGCGCAGATGTATCATATCATGGAAACCCTTTACAATCAGAAAACCGGCTATCAGGAGTCTGATTATTCGGTTTTATATAACACGGTCAAATACAAAATTACGCATAGAAGCCTGTTGATACTTTTTACCAACTTTGAAACCGTATCGTCCATGGAGCGTCAAATGCCTTACTTGAAAAAACTGGCACGTGAACACTTACTCGTGGTGATCTTTTTTGAAAATACCACACTCACATCTCTTACAGGGATCAGGCCAGGAAACATCGAGGAAATTTACAAAAAAACTATCGCTGAAAAATTTGTATTTGATAAAAATTTGATAGTAAAAGAGTTAAAGGCCCATGGTATCCAGACCGTATTGACTGCCCCGGAAAACCTTACTGTCAATACTATTAACAAGTATCTGGAATTGAAGGCACGAGGATTTATTTAATGGGCCTTGGAATTATAGTATGGCTTTGTGCCTTCGTGGTGAAAAGAGGTTAACCACAAAGACACCAAGGCACAAAGAGACACAAAGCGTTTTGTCGTAAACGTCGGGGAACAGCAATGTCTCGTTAGTGCCACTCGACACTATCCCTATTTCAGAAATTTGCACTATCTTGAGGTTTACACTATCTTGGTATTATGATTGGTTATGCCGAACCAGCACGCTTATATTCAATTAAAAACAATCAATACCCTGAATGATGAAAAACCTTTGTCCGATCATCCTGTATATATCTCTTGTTATTGTCGGTGTTAGCTGTAAAGATGCTGGTCATGAGGTAGCTGACCTGGTGATCAAAAACGGAAATATTTATACGGTCAGTAACGCCAGCCCAAAAGCCGGGGCAGTCGCTGTTGCAGGAGGAGTTATAGTAGATGTGGGAGCTAACGAAACGATAGACCGCTGGATTGGAAAGGATACAGAAGTGATAGATTTGCAGGGAAAAACCATGACTCCTGGTTTAATCGAGGGGCACGGTCATTTTTTAGGCATGGGCCAGGCAAAACTGAATCTTGAGTTACTGGATGTGACCAGCTATGAACAACTGACGGAAAGAGTAGCCGAGGCGGTGGAGGAGGCCTCTCCGGGCGAGTGGATCCTGGGAAGGGGTTGGCATCAAAGTAAGTGGGACAGTATTTCCGGTACTGTGGTTAAAGGGTTTCAGACACATGAAATGTTAAGTGCCGTTTCGCCTGATAATCCTGTTTTTTTGAGACATGCCAGCGGTCATGCGGGATTTGCGAATGCCAAAGCGATGGAAATTGCCGGAGTCGGGCTGTTGGCAAAAGAAAGTTTATCAAAAGAAGATACCCATGGCGGGGAAATAATCAGGGACGAACAAGGAAATCCCACTGGCATATTTAATGAAACAGCGATGGGTCTGATTGGCAAACATATTCCCGACGCTGACGTGGGCAAGGACCGAAGGGCCATGGAACTGGCCATACAGGAATGCCTTGAAAATGGTATTACGAGTTTTCAGGACGCCGGTGCCGGCAGAAACCAAATAAAACTTGCCAGGGATTTCCTGCATGAAGGCAAGCTAAGCGTACGACTTTGGATGATGGTTTCGAGCAGGGATACTACCTTATTAAATGAGTGGTACGCCAGAGGGCCGGAAATAGGTCTCGGCGACAATTTTCTGACCATCCGCGCTATAAAAATACATGCTGATGGCGCCCTTGGATCACGTGGTGCCTGGTTGCTGGCCGAGTATGCGGACCGGTCTGGTCATTTCGGTCATGAAACCACACCCATGCAATTTGTGTATGAAGTGGCAAAAAAAGGTTTGAAACATGGATTCCAGGTATGCACTCATGCTATTGGTGACCGCACCAACCGTGAGGTGCTGGATATGTATGAAAAGGCTTTCAAAGAAAATCCGGAGGCCGCCAGGTATGCGCGCTACAGGATAGAGCATGCCCAGCATTTGCATCCGGCTGATATACCTCGTTTTGGCGAGCTGGGTGTCATTCCGGCCATGCAGGCCATACACATGTCTTCGGATCGCCCCTGGGCCATTGACAGATTGGGCGAAAAGCGAATCATCGATGGTGCATATGTCTGGCAAAAATTACTGCAATCGGGGGCGGTTATTGTCAACGGTACCGATGTACCGGTAGAGCCCATCGATCCCATTGCCTCGTTTTATGCCAGTATCAGCAGAAAAACCTTAAAAGGTGAGCCCGAGGAAGGATACGAGCCCGATCAGAAAATGACCAGGGCACAGGCCCTGAAATCCTACACGTTGGATGCGGCTTATGGTGCTTTTGAGGAAAATATAAAAGGATCTGTTGAGCCTGGAAAAGTGGCGGATTTTACCGTTTATTCCCAGGATCTGATGCAGGTGCCGGAAAGTGAAGTGCTGAAAACCAGGATCGACATGACGATTGTCAATGGAAAAATCGAATATATACGGGATTAAAATAGCATTATTTGTAGATGGTGTTGTAGATTAATTCCACAATCTGCGCCTCCAATCCCCACCGGAGCGGCCGATTTCATATTACGGTTTTTGACGGATAACTAAAAAATCTTCAAAATTAGGCTTTAATCGTACATTTTGTGTTTTTCCGGTTTTTTGGCACATTATTTACAAATACTAAAATGAATCAAAAGCAACAATTGGAGATTATTATGAAAAAGTTTCTTATTATCTTGTTAATTGGTGTCGGTACATTTGCCTGTAACACCAAAGAATTGGAGCAAAAGATTGCTACTTTGACTGAGGAAAATCAGAAGCTGTTGGCAGAAACCGGTAACAAAGATGCGTCTATCGCTTCATTCATGGATTCTTTCACTGAGATAGAGAAGAATCTGGCTGAAATCAGAGCGAGAGAAAATAATATCGCGATCACTAATAGTGACAATAAGTTGACCGAAGAGGATATCAAAGCAAAAATTGCAGAAGATATTGCAGCAATTAATGAATTGATGGCTCAAAATAAAGAGACTATTGCTTCACTCGACAAGCAATTAAAAAGATCATATGGCAGTAATGCCAGGGTCAAAAAGGCCATGGAAACGCTGAAAGAAGAACTGACAGTACAAATTGAGGAAAAAGATCAGCAAATAGCATTGCTTAAAAAAGATCTGGAAGAGATGAATTTTACTGTAGCTGAATTAAATGCTACAATTGACACGCTTTCTATAGAAAATGCCAATCAGGCACAAATTATCGGAGACAAAGTGATTGAGCTTAACACTGCGTACTACACTGTAAGCACCAGAAAAGAACTGGTTAGCGAAAATGTAGTAAGTAAGGAAGGTGGTTTTCTGGGTATTGGTAAGATTAATTCTTTAAAAGCTGACTTCAATAAAGATGTTTTTAGCAAAATTGACATCACTGAAGTTAAATCTTTCCCGATAAACGGTAAAAAAGTGGAGTTGGTAACCAACCATCCTGAAGACTCTTACACTTTCGAAAAAGTCGATGATAAAAACGTAGAAAGCCTAATAATACTGGATCCTGAGAAGTTTTGGAATTCTTCAAAGTATCTGGTAGTAATGGTGGATTAACCCCAATCTCCATCCATATATAGATTCTCACCACGAGAATCCACCAGAAGCCAGTTTTCACCTGCTGGCTTCTTCTTTTTTTTACTTTTTCTATAATTCAATTCACAATCTGGTACCAGCGTAGTGTGGCTGTCGCACAACTTAAGCATGTGCCTGTATTTTTATTTATACCCAAAAAACTCTGTGTCTCTTTGTGTCTTGGTGCCTTTGTGGTTGACCATTTTTCACCACGGAGGCACCAAGACACAAAGAGGCACAAAGAGTGGTGTGACGCAATGACGTTTTTGCGCATGCCATTCTTTTTTTTTCTGTTGGTCATAAACAGCGATTATGTGGCGGTCATACTATTTTGAAGATAGGTTCGGGACCTTTGGCCGCACTGGTGTCAATGGATTTTCGGTAAGCCCTCGACACAATCAGCTTTTTGAAAAAATATTTTTCTTCAACCAACTGCAGGTTTTGATCCTGGAAGAAATGATCGAACTCAGGCAATCTGTTGGCCTCTAAATTAGTTGTAATCTTAAAAAAAGCGAACATTATTTTTACAAGCAGGTTTTGCCACCAATAATGTGCTTGTCCTTTTTGTAACTGAAAGTCTGTGAATAACCATAGCCCCGTTGTATTGAGGCGATCAAACAGGAGGTTGATCAAAACCCCGAGCCTGTCTTTCATAAATTGATCCAGAAAAAAATTAGTGATAACGACATCAAATTTTTCTACTGCCGGTAATTTTGATTCATCCCCTTCTATAAAGCTAACCCGGCAGATCATACTTTGCTCAAGCCTTCTCCGGGCAAATGCCATCATTTTGCTGGATTTTTCAAGATAAACCACGTGGGCCTGCCGATCGCCTTCCAATATGGCAGGCAGGATCTGACCAGTGCCACCCCCAATCAGAAGTATTTTGGCGCCCTGGGGTAAAAAGTCGAGGCAATGAGATTTGGCCTGTAAGAGCGATTTCCCAAAAATTATTCTGGCCAGAAAATCGTAATAGGGAGCCAGGCGGTCGTATCTGTTTTTGATCACAAACTAATGACCAGGATGGGGTAAAGGAATATGGCATCACCATAAACCCGGTAACGTTCCTTTTTGCTGAAGTACTCCTTTTTAAACGTGATGATTCCCAAAGTAATGCTCATGGTCAGAATCACCATCTGATACAGAATACTATGCAGATTGGAGGAGGAGATAAATGAGTAAATGGGATAAACACCGGATAGGATTAGAAGTGTCCAAATGATGATGAGTGTAAGTTTCGGTCCGGCAAACTGCACAAAAGAGGTATGGCCATCTTTTTTATCGATATTTTCTTCTATCAGTGCAAATAACAGCAGGTTAATCAACGCCAGTCCCAGATACTGACCATATAAAATCCACAAATCGGTACTGATAGCACCTTTATAAATACTTAGCGGCACAAGGAATATCCCCGAAACATAGATGATCGCCACTAAAAATTCTTTATGTAAAGAAGGCCTTATGCCAATCAATTTCAGCACCAGGAAATGTGAAAGGATTACCACCAGCAAGATAGCTCCCCAGAAAACGGTCTTTCCCGGTAAAAAAGCGAGTGATACCAAACCGATGGATGAGGCGATAATAAATAAATAAACCAGGGGTTTAAAATATTTTTTGTGATAAAAGTGGCGTAATGAGTGAGGTTTATGTTTAATATGGTAGGCATCCATTAAATGATCTGCGGTATAAATCAGCCAAACGCAGATGGCGAGTGTGAATAATGGAGCAATTTCAATCCTGACACCGACGTAGTTAGCAATGAATATGGCGCTAATACAGGCACCTATTACAACATCTACACTTAAAATCCTTAAATAACGGTATATCTTAACCAGAATCTCCAAAATTTCAGTAGCTTTTAGATTTTTGGGGAGTTAAAAAAAGCTCATTAACCTTAATGAGCCTTAATACATATAACGAAATTTTTTGTTAATTGTTGGAAAGTGCCTCCGCACCACCTACAATTTCAAGAATTTCCTTGGTGATGGCAGCCTGCCTGGTCCGGTTATAGGTAAGCCTTAATTCTTTTAATAATTCACTGGCATTTTCGGTGGCTTTGTCCATAGCAGTCATTCTGGCTCCCTGTTCCGAAGCATTGGATTCCAATAAGGCTTTGTAAAACCCTACCTTTAAAGATTTGGGAATCAACTCTTTGATGATGGTTTCCTTAGTGGGCTCAAAAATATAGTCAATATTGGATGTATCTGTATCTGTTTCGTTTTCTGTTGGGGTCACAGGCAAAAACTGCTCTTTGCGCAAAATTTGGGTGGCTACGTTTTTGAATTCATTGTAAATGATTTCCACTACATCAAATTCTCCACTTTTAAAACCATCCATAGCAAATTCTGCTGCTTTTCTGGCATCGTCAAAATTCAAATCACCAAAAAGCCCTGCATAATCGTCGATCAGGTGATATTTTCTTTTCTTAAAGTAATCGTAAGCCTTTTTCCCAATAGGTAATATATAAACGTTATCGTTACCTTTCTGCTCCTGATATTTTTCCTCTATCAGCGATAAAGTTCCTTTAAATACAGTGCTGTTAAAAGCCCCACATAACCCCCGGTCTGATGAAACTACCACCAGCAACACTTTCTCCTTCGGTTTTTGCGCTGCGTATATATTGATCAGATCATCTTCCACCCCTGAAGATACATTGGACAGAATTACAGATAATTTGTTGGCATAAGGCCGCATTTGAATGATCCTGTCCTGGGCCCTGCGCAGCTTCGCCGCTGCCACCATTTTCATGGCTTTGGTAATCTGCTGGGTAGAGATTACCGACATGATCCGGTTTTTAACTTCTTTTAGATTCGCCATTTTTTGTAATCAGAATAGCTGATTCTTTCAATTACCCGATAGATTTAACTTTCATATTTTTTGGAAAGGTCCAATGCTACCTTTTTAAGCGTTTCGGTTACATTGTCATCCAGCTTACCACTCCTCAAGGTCTCCAGTGTGTCGTTATATTGTGCTTCCAGTAATCCCAGGTATTCACTTTCAAATTCTTTTACCCTGTTGATAGGCACGTTGTCCATCAGTCCGGTAGTGGACACGTAAATGATAGCTACCTGGTTTTCAACCGGAACGGGGCTGTACTGTCCCTGCTTCAATATTTCAAGGTTTCGCCTTCCCCTTTCAATCGTCAACTTGGTGGCTGCGTCGAGATCGGAGCCGAATTTGGCAAAAGCTTCCAGTTCTCTGAATTGCGCCTGATCGAGTTTCAGGGTGCCGGCTACTTTTTTCATCGGTTTGATCTGCGCTGAACCACCCACTCTCGATACGGAAATACCCACGTTAATGGCAGGTCTGACTCCGGCATTAAAAAGGTTGGTTTCCAGGAATATCTGACCATCTGTAATCGATATAACGTTGGTGGGGATGTAGGCAGAGACGTCACCGGCCTGTGTTTCTATGATAGGCAGGGCTGTCAGTGAACCGCCACCTTTTACCAGATGTCTGATCGAATCGGGCAGGTCATTCATGGCTTGGGCAATGTCATTACTTTCATTGATTTTTGCGGCCCTTTCCAGCAATCTCGAGTGCAGATAAAATACGTCGCCAGGATAAGCTTCACGCCCCGGAGGTCTTCTCAGTAACAATGAAACCTCTCTGTACGCCACTGCCTGTTTCGAGAGATCGTCATAAACGACAAGGGCGGGACGACCGGTGTCCCTGAAATACTCTCCTATGGCGGCACCGGTAAATGGTGCAAAGAATTGCATGGGTGCAGGGTCGGAAGCACTAGCAGCAACTACAATGGTATAGTCCATGGCACCCCCTTTTTCCAGGGCAGACACCACATTGGCTACCGTAGAGGCTTTTTGACCGATGGCCACATATATACAAAATACGGGCTCACCTTTCTCATAGAACTCTTTCTGGTTAATAATGGTGTCTATCGCCACCGCACTTTTTCCGGTTTGTCTGTCACCGATGATAAGCTCTCTTTGTCCCCGTCCGATAGGAATCATGGAATCTATGGCTTTGATACCTGTTTGTAGTGGTTCGTTAACCGGACGCCTGTAGATTACCCCGGGGGCTTTTCTCTCTAATGGCATATCGTAAAGTTCTCCTTCGAAAGGCCCTTTACCGTCAATGGGATTACCCAAGGTATCCACTACCCGTCCCACTAAACCGTCCCCCACTTTAATGGAAGCAATCTGTTTGGTTCTCTTGACTGTATCCCCTTCTTTGATCTCCTGAGAATCCCCTAACAATACCGCACCCACATTGTCCTCTTCAAGATTTAGTACAAGTGCTTTAAGCCCATTTTCAAACGCCAATAATTCACCTGATTGCGCTTGTGAAAGTCCGTAGATCCTTGCCACACCATCGCCCACCTGCAGTACCGTACCTACTTCCTCCAGCTCAGCCTCTGTTCTGTAATTTGATAACTGTTCCCTCAATATTGCTGAAACTTCATCGGGTCTTACTTCTGCCATTATATTTTAATTTTAATTTGCAATAACGTCATAAGCCTGCTTTGTTGTCAAAGGGCTGTTACCTGTTGATTGCGTTGAAATTTTAATTTTAATTCTTTTAACTTCCCTGATAAGCTGTCATCTACCTGTCTGTCACTGAATTTCAGCACAAATCCACCCAAAATCTCTTTATCTACCTTTTCCTCCAACTCTACTTTTTTACCGGTCATATTTCTTACTACTGTGATAAATTCCTTTCTCAGGTCTTCGGTAAGCGGGAAAGTGGTAGTAACTTCAGCGGTTTCTATTCCTTTGTAAATATTGTATTGAAATAAAAATTGCCTGCATATGGAAGGTAAATAACTTTCCCGCTGCTTTTGTGTAATCAACCTGAATATAGACATACTTACTTTATGAAACTTTTTCGAGAAAATCTCATCCAGTATCTTCAGTTTCTTATGTGGATTGATAATGGGATTTTTTAGCATAAGGTAAAAATCCCTGCTTTGACGGCAAATATTGTCAAATGTTCGCATGTCGCTGTGCACCTCCTCGACTACTCCTTGCTCAATAGACAAGTCCAGCAATGATTTGGCATATCTTGAAGCAACTTTAAAATCAGACATTGACTTTTTACTTAGTTATTATTTAAATCTTTGATAAACTCATTGACCAATGACTTTTGAGTATTATCATCTTCCAGATTTTTTCTTAACAGTTTTTCAGCTATTTGAATAGAGAGTACCGCTACTTCACTTTTAATCTCGCTAAGAGCGGCTTTCTTTTCGTTATTGATGGCATTTTTGGCATCTTCCAGCATTTTAGCACTGATTTTTCCTGCCTCTTCCCTGGCTTCGTCCTTCATCTTGTTAGCCGCTGCCGTGGCATCCTTCAATATTTTGTCTCTTTCCAGCCTTGCCTGGTCCAATAGCTTTTCATTTTCTGCTTTAAGCTCAGCCATTTCCTGCTTGGCTTTTTCCGCGGCGCTCAGGGCATCCTCGATAGAGTCCTCCCTTTCTTTTAATGCGTTTAAAATAGGTTTCCAGGCATATTTTCCCAGAATAAAGACTACTGCCAGAAAGGTGACAGTCTGCCAGAAGATCAACCCAAAACCCGGTGTAATTAATTCCATGTATAAAATTTAGTTTTCAGTATCAATCATTGTAACCTGTAGGTTATACAAACCACAACCTAATGTCGTGGTTTGTATAAAATGCTTCTCAATTTCTATTAAGCAGCTTTTAAAGAGATCAGCAACGCAATTACAGCCCCGAAAAGGGCAATTACCTCAATGAGGGCTGCAATAACCAGCATGGCAGTTTGGATTTTTCCGGAGGCTTCCGGTTGTCTTGCCATAGCTTCCATGGCAGAACCACCGATTTTGCCGATACCGATTCCGGCGCCTATCGCAGCCAGACCAGCACCTAAGGCCGCCCCGGCCCAGGCAATACTGATGTCCAACAATAGTGTACTTAACATGATTTGAAATATTTACAAATTAAACATACAAGGTTTCATACTTAACTTAATGATGCTCCTCCACCGCCATGCCAATATACATCGACGAAAATAGTGTAAAGACATAGGCCTGTATGGTAGCTACCAGAATTTCTATCATATTGATAAAGGTGACTACCAGGGTACTGGCAAATCCAACAATCACACTATGAAAGATAAATGCAAGGGCTATCAGGCTCAGTATTACTATATGGCCTGCGGTGATAGCCACAAACAAACGAAGCATCAGTGAAAATGGTTTTGAAAATATACCAATGATCTCCACAGGGATGATGATCGGTTTTAGTGCTAACGGCACGCCGGGAGGGTTAAAAATATGCCCCCAATAATTTTTATTAGCACTAAACAGCGTGGCTATTAAAGTAAAAACAGCCAATACCATAGTAACTGCTATATTTCCGGTTAAATTAGCTGCCCCGGGCAATAGTCCTAGAATGTTCCCAATCCAGATAAAAAAGAATAAAGTCAAAAGATAAGGTAAATAGCGCTCGTATTTTGGGCCGATATTCGGCTTAACAATTTCATCCCTCACATAAATAATGATGGGTTCAAAGAATGACTGTATTCCTTTGGGAGCCTTGCCTTGATTTTTTTGATAACCTTTAGCTACCGAGAGGAATATGAAGATCATGATTAAAGAGCCCATTAACAGGGCAGCCACATTTTTTGTAATCGAAAAATCATAAAACTCATGGCCATCTTCCGCGACCAGATGCCCATGATCCAGTCTGTAGCCCTCATAACTGCTTTCACCATGATGAAAGTGAGCAGACGAAAATATTTTTAACCCGTTTTCACCGGAATAAATTATCACGGGTAAAGGCAAAGTAACATGTGTATCCCCGATGTCAAAAAAGTGCCATTCATAGGCATCTGTTACGTGATGCATAATCATATCACCCGGGTTGAATTCTTCGCCTGTATCATCGCTTGCAAAAGTAAAACCAAAAGGGGTAAAGCTAAACAGAATTGTTAATAAAATACTGGTTATCAATGCGTTGCGAAGGAAAAAACTTTTCTCTATATTCATATTCAACACTTACTACTTCAAATGAGGCCGCAAGTTACTTAATATGGAATAAATTTCAAACCCTAAGTAAAACAAATAAATTATCAAAAAATTGGTGACGAATACGTCACTGTTTTCGGGGTCATTTCTCAAAAAAATCCAGGCTGAAATAACGCATACAATTAACCTGATTACTACCGCGGCAAGATTGATAATCACCGCACTTTTCGGATCTTTATTTTTGATGGCAAGACTGATCAGAAAATAGGTAAAAAGGAAAGTGGCATAAAAAAAAGCCATCAGGAATTCTATGTCGTGATAAATGATGTGCGGATATAACTGATCAATCAAAAAAACAACCAGTGAAATAGTGAGTGTAAAGAGCGATAATCTCAAATAAGGGGGAGCTGCTTTAGCGGCATTCACTGTTTGGGTAATTTTTTAATAAGGTAGACCATGGAACCAAAAAATGACAGAAAAATAAGTATTATTGTAAACCAGGGATTTTGCGTACCTGCCCAGTCATCCAGCTTCTGACCTGCAAAAAAGCCTAACAGTAATGAAACCAGTAGCTGGAATCCCAGCCCTGAATATTTTGCATAGTTTTTTAACTGATTGGATTTTTTTTTACCTGGTTTTTGGTCAGTATCACTTTTTTCCGAAAAAGACATCAAAGAAATTTCCTCTTTTGACCGGAGTTTCCGCCGATATTTAAGTTTAAGGCAAACAATTCAAAAATGACAAATATTAAATAGATTATGAAATAATTGATGACAAATATTTTCAGGTTGGAAATGTTCATATAAACCGCATATCCAAGGATAATCATAGCAATCAGGAGCCTGATGGTGATGATTAGCAAATAATTGGTTCTAAACTTTTTCGGTGCCTTTTGCAGGGCGAGGTAAGTGAGTCCCGTGGTTGACAGTGACAGGAAGAAAAGGAAAAAAAATATTTCCCAGATATGCCTGTGCAGATAGTAATGAAAGGGAGAAATCCGAATGATACCAATCAACAGGGCGACAATACACGCATAAAAGGATAGTTGCCCTAAAGGTTTGGATTCTAAATTCAAATTATTTGCTCACTATAGAATTTTATCAAAATGGAAAGTTTCAGATTCGTCTTATAAACGCTTATTGAAATTTAAACGGTTCGGGCTTTTTCAGGTTCCTTAAATGATGGTTTAATATTGACTTCCCGCTGTTCGGGTTCCCGGCGGAAACTTTGTCCGTTTTCCATTTTACAACTGCCGTTAAACTGTGAGCCTGATTCGACAATCAGCTTGTTGGTAATTACGTCTCCCTGAATTACAGAGGTGTGCTTTAAAATCAGATTGTCTGCCACATTGACTTGTCCTGTAACAGATCCTTCGATTTCAGCATTTTGCGCCTTGATATTACCTATCACTACCGAAGATTTTCCTAAAACTATTTTCGACTTTGTTTTGATATTTCCCTCGACCTTTCCCTCTATTCTCAGGTTGCCGTGTGTTTCTATGTCACCATAAAGCACGGTTCCCTTTCCGATGGTGTTGCTGGAGCTTATGATCTCCGCTTCGACTTTTTTTTCTTCTTTGTTACTAAACATATTATTGTTTTTAGAATGAGACGAAATCTTCCGGATTAACGGGGTTCCCGTTGTACCATATTTCAAAATGCAAATGAGGGGCCGAACTAAGGTTTCCGGTATTTCCCATGATAGATATTATTTCACCTGCTGTAACAAAATTACCAACTTTTTTCAATAATGCCGAATTATGTTTATAGATCGAAATAAGATTGCTGCTATGTTGTATGGCAATCACATAGCCATCGTCTAAGTTATTATCTGCTAATATGACTGTCCCGTCTGCAATCGCCTTCACCGGTTCATTTTTTTTGGCGACAATGTCCGTACCAAAATGATCTTCTTTGGCGTTGTATGGAGATGAAATGACCCCGCCTTCAACAGGATGAAAAAAGAACATCTCCTGCAATTCAATATCGCGGGTAGTACTGGTGCCAATCAAATCGAGTCCCGAGGCCTCAAATTCCTTTCGGAACTGAGAATCTGCCGGGGCTATCTGACTCAGATCAATTTCTTTATTTAAATCGTTAAACGATATATCACCTTTTGAACTGTCCCTTTGAATGACCGGTACCACCGTCTCACCTCTTACCATACGTTGTATGTTTTGGATCAACAATTCTTTTTTGTCAACCTGATCGGACAATGAGTCTACTTTTTGAGACAACAAGAATAGTTTTTTGTTCATCTCCATTTCTGTGTGCCTTGGATCGAGCCATTGCGATAAAACGGTACTTACCAGGTACAAACCGATAATCATAAAAATTATAAAAACAGAAAAAATAAAAACTATTACCTTAGCGTATGTAAAGCTGAAAGTAGATTTCTCTGCGAAGTTTTCTTCGTTTCGTATGATTAGCAAATATCTGTTAGACAGCCAGTTAGATAATGTTTTTTTGGGAGCCAAGATCGCAGTATTGTTGATTAGAGGGCAAAAATATATAATAATTTAGCGATTAGATTAAAAATTATCGTATTATTTTGCAATTTTTGACGTTTGAAAAGAGTAAAAAAGTTAATTAGCTTGGATCGCTCAAATCATCATTTATTTATATTGGTGCTGGGGTTAATAGTGATAGTTGCCGGATGTTCAGCAGAAAAAAATAATGCCATAAGCAAAACCTATCATAATGTTACTGCCCGTTTTAACCCTTACTTTATTGCCAACGAACATCTTAAAAAGGTTGAAGCAACGCTTAAAGAGCAGCATCAGAACAATTATAATAAGGTACTGAAAATTTATCCTGTTATTGATTCGGCTACCATCGAAGGGTTAAAACCCCAATTGGAAGATGCCATCAAAAAAAGTTCCAAAGCCATTGATTGGCATAAAAACAGCAACATGGTAGAGCCCAGCTACATACTTTTAGGCAGGAGTCTCTATTATCTGGGGGAATTTGAAAAGTCTGTTACTGCCTACAAGATTGTCAACAAAAATACCGCTAAAGCAAAGGATCAAAAATCCCGGGATGTACGGCACGAGGCCCTCATTCACCTGATACGCACCTACATCGACTACAATGAGGACGATAATGCGATCGCTGTATCGGACTTTTTGCGGAAAGAGCGATTGAGTAAGAAAAACAAAAAAAAGCTTTACCTGAACAGGGCTTACCTGCACCAGAAGAGAAATGATCTGGACAGCCTTGTGAGTAATTTGGTCAAGGCTGCACCATTAATGAAAAAATCGGAGGGGCGGGCTAAAATATACTTTATTATCGGGCAGGTGTATCAGTCTCTTGGTTTTGATGCGCAAGCCTATGATTATTATACAAGATGTATTAAAAGTAGTCCCGATTACGAATTATTTTTCTATGCAGGGTTAAAACGGGCACAGGTTTTCGAATTGTCGAAAACGACAGACCTCAAAAAGATCAGGAAGTTTTATCAAAAACTTCTTAAAGACTCGAAAAACAAGGAATTTGAAGATAAAATATATTACGATATGGCAGAATTTGAGATAAAACGGGAAAATCTCGATCAGGCCATAGCATATTACAAGGCTTCAGTAGCCGCCAGCGTCAGCAACAACCGGCAAAAGGGTTATTCATACTGGCGGTTAGGCCAGATTAATTATGAAAGGTTGAAAAATTTTGAACTGGCAAAATTGTATTACGATAGTACGGTTCAGGTAATGCCCAAAGATGAGGAAAGTTATAAATCAATTGAGGAAAGGCAAAAAGTGCTGGAGGACTTTGTGAAGCAACTCAATACCATTCAGATGCAGGATAGCCTCCTGGCCCTGGCAGCTATGGATTCCCTTTCTTTAAGTGGCTACCTCGATGAGATAATCCTGGAAGAGGAGCAGCAGGAGGTACTCAGAAAGGCTGAAGAAGAAGCTAAAAAAAAACGCAATAGTTCCCGGAGTTTTGGTGCGGATTTCGGGCAAAGAAACAATGCTTTTACCAGAGGCGACAATGAAGAAGGGGATAGCGGGAGTTGGTATTTTTACAATAATTCGGCCCGTAGCATAGGCCAGAACGAGTTCCGCAGAAGGTGGGGAACGAGGACGCTCGAAGATAACTGGCGAAGGGTCAATAAGGAGACAATACTGGAGGCATCGCGAGACCCTTTGGCCCGGGGTGAGGTTGCCGGTTCGGAAGAACAACCCGAGGAGGTCGACCAGGCTGCCGCACGGGCAGCAAGAAAAAATGAGCTGTATGGCACTATTCCATTTTCCGAAGTGGCACAGGCCAGGGCTAATCAAATGCTTGAGGAAGCCTTTTATAACCTGGGTAATATTTACAATTTTAATTTGCTGGAAAAAATAAATGCCCTGCATACATTTGATACACTTTTAACGAGGTATCCGGCCTCTGACTATAAACCGGAAGTGTTATATCAGATGTATCTCATTAACAAAGGCATAGAAGGTGGTAATTTTGAGGAATATAAAACCAGAATTCTGGAGGAGTTCCCCAATTCCATATATGCCAGAATACTGATTAACCCTAACTATCAGGAAGAAAGCAAGCAGGCCAGCGAAAGATTGAAAAAAGTGTATCAGGAGGCTTACAGATACTACGAAAAGGGTGAGTATGACACGACTACTCAAATTATTAACAGTGCCCTGGCAGGTATTGAGGAAAATGATTTTACCGATAATTTAAGGTTTCTGGAAATTCTGGTTATCGGAAAAACAGATGGCGTTTACAGGTATCAATCTGCCCTGTCGCAGTTTCCGAAAAAATACCCGGAAAGTGATTTAAACCAATATGCGGAAGAATTGCTGGCGTCTTCACGCAGTTTGTTGAAAGAAGTGCAAACCTCCAAAGCTGTCAAGTTCATTCAGGATTTTGATCAAAACCATTCCTTTGTGCTGGTATATAATTTTGAAGCTTATGGTGAAGATGAACTGCCTTCCAGGGTTGAAAATTTTATCAAGGAGCATTTTCCGGAACAGAACCTGAAATTTGCCCAGTTAATATTGACAGGCTCCCAATCAATGATTGTAGTAAATCAATTTAATACCCGGTCTGAGGCTTTAACGTTTTTTAACTTATTTAACAGTGAGAATACGCCACTCCAAGGTTTAAATACACTGGATTTTAGTAATTTTGTGATTACAAAAGATAATTTCGACATCTTCTATCAAACCAAAGATATCGATAACTATTTATCGTTTTTTGAAAAACATTACAACTAGATAATGGCAGAAAAGAAGAAAAAGTCAAAAAAAACCACCTCAAAAAACATCTACCGGAAAATTATCAAAGGGCTTTGGATTGCATTTGCCATAGGCCTGTTGATGGTGCCGGTTTATGTATTTACCGTTAAAATCAACCTGTTCAATCTATACGGCGGCATGCCTAGCCTGAAAGAACTGGATAATCCTGAGGATGAACTATCTTCAGAACTATATTCTGCTGACGGCATTTTGCTGGGTAAGTATTTCAGGCCGAACAGCAACCGTACCCCGGTCGATTATAAAGATCTTTCCGAGGCTATGAAAGAATCCTTGCTGGCAGCCGAAGATATCCGGTTCCATGATCATTCGGGAATCGACCTGAAATCAGTTCTCCGGGCGGCCAGTGGTGTTTTGACCTTCCGAAGGCTGGGAGGGGGCAGTACTTTGTCGCAACAGTTGGCTAAGAATTTATTCGATACCAGGGGCACCGAAGATCCCGATAAATATAAGGGCATACTGACCTCCAATGACCGCAGTAAACTGTCTCTGGGTATCATCAAAACCAAAGAGTGGATATTATCGGTGATCCTGGAATCCAAATATACCAAGGAAGAAATTATGGCCATGTACCTGAATACCATTCCTTTTGGCAATAATGCCTTCGGTATCAAAGTGGCGGCTAAAACTTATTTTAACACTACCCCGGACAGCCTTACCATCCCGCAGGCAGCGATTCTGGTAGGTCTTGCCAATGCCCCATCGAGGTTTAATCCAAGGAGACATCCGGAACGGGCCAGGGAAAAAAGGAACCGGATCATCAGGCAAATGGAAAAATACGAGTTCATCACCAAAGAAGAATCCGACTCACTGCAGGACTCTGAACTGGTGCTGGATTTCAACGTAGATAACCAAAACGTAGGGCCTGCCCCCTATTTTAGGAAGGTAGCAGGGAATTTTTTGCGAAGATGGGCCCGGGAAAACAATCAGGATCTCTACGAAGGGGGATTGAAGATATACACTACGATCGACAGTAAGATGCAGGTATATGCAGAGGAAGCTGTCAATGAGCATATGAGCCAGTTGCAGGCGCATTTCAACAAGCACTGGGAAGGTCGCAACCCGTGGATTGATGAGAACTGGCAGGAAATCAAGGGATTTATCGAATCCCAGTCAATACTTACCGAACATTACAAAAAGCTGGTGGCACAATATGGAAAAAATGCAGATTCGGTCGATATCATGATGAATTTAAAAAGGCCCATGAAAGTATTTTCCTGGAAAGGGGAAATCGATACGTTGATGAGCCCTATGGATTCGTTAAAATACTACAAGCGATTTTTGAATACCGGATTCATGGCGATGGATCCACATTCAGGGCAAATAAAAGCATGGGTAGGTGGCATCAGTCATAAATACTTTAAATTGGATCATGTCAAGCAAAGCTACCGACAGCCGGGCTCTACCTTTAAACCTTTTGTTTATGCAACAGCGATAGAATATGGTTATTCACCTTGTATGGAAGTGCCTAATGTGCCTGTTACCTTTTCTGCGCCCGGGCAGATTCCGCCCACTTATACACCCAAGAACTCGACCCATGAATATGATGGACAAATCATGACAATCCGTGAGGCGATGGCGCGTTCTATTAATCAAATCACCGCTTTTCTTATGAAAAGGCTCAAACCAGAAAATGTAGCATCCAAAGCCAAAGCGATGGGAATACAAAGCCCACTCGATCCGGTACCCGCTTTGTGTCTTGGTGTAAGTCCGGTTTCTGTCTATGAAATGGTGGGTGCCTACAGCACTTTTGCCAATGAAGGCATTTGGACCGAGCCGATTTTTATTACCCGTATTGAAGACAAAAACGGGAATATTTTATACAACCCCACCCCAACTACCGTACAGGCCCTGAGCGAAGAAAATGCCTATGTGATGTTGCATATGTTGATGGGGGCCACGCAGGTGGCAGGCGGTACCGGCTGGGGCCTTGGGCGTGACCTGATTTATGACAATGAAATCGGTGCCAAAACCGGAACGACACAAAATGCTTCGGATGGATGGTTTATGGGCGTGACCAAAGACCTCGTAGCCGGAGCCTGGGTAGGAGGAGATAATCAAAGTATCCATTTCCGTACCTGGGTCGATGGTCAGGGTGCCAGAACAGCCCTGCCTATTTACAAAAAGTTTATGACCAAGGTCTATGCTGACGAAGCGCTGGGTTATGAAAAAGGGCCTTTTGAAAAACCGTTAAAAAGGCTGCCGGTAGAATTGGATTGCAACAAATACAAAGGGTTAAATGTCGATCCTGCTGACAGTTTGAATGTGGGACAGGATACAATAGATGTATTTAAGGAAGAAGATATTTTTTAAAAAGCCTGTATTTTACGGCTTAAGAAACAAGTAAGTACCATTTCATTGTGAAGCCGTTCTTAAGTGCATCCGCTTAAGGTATTGGCTTTTTAATCATTCTGTCAGCTAAATTCTTTGCCGTTTTTGTTAACTTTGCGGAATAGTTTACTTTTCCGCTGTTAAAAAAAGCATAGCATCAACCCCTGTTTATGGAGCTGAATAAAAGGAATAAGGAGTCGTTGGCGAAATTGCCCGATCAACCGGGAATTTATAAGTTTTTTAACGCCGGAAATACGCTCATATATGTTGGGAAGGCCAAGAATATAAAAAAAAGGGTCAGTAGCTATTTTACCAAATCCCAGCTCGACAGGAAGACGGTGCGCATGGTTTCAGAAATTGCTGCGGTTGAGTATGCCATTGTTAACTCTGAGTTCGATGCCTTTTTGTTGGAAAACAACCTCATCAAAACCAATTTACCCAAATACAATATCCGGCTGAAAGATGACAAAACCTTTCCATACCTGTGTGTAGCCAATGAGAGATTTCCCAGAATTTATTCAACCCGCAGAAAGATATCCGGAGCAGGCAAGTATTTTGGGCCCTATGCCAGTGTTAAAGCCATGAAAAGTGTTCTGGGATTAATCAGAAGTCTTTATACCATCCGTACCTGCAGTTTAAATTTATCGGAAGAAAACATACGGAAAGGAAAATACAAGATTTGTCTTGAGTATCATATCGGCAACTGCAAGGGGCCATGCGAAGGATTGCAGCATGAAGAAGCATATAACCAGGACATCAGCCAGGCCACCCATATTTTAAAGGGGAATCTCGGCCTTGTGAGAAATTATTTTAAAGAGCGAATGCAGGAAGCTGCACAGACAATGGCCTATGAGCGTGCACAATTGATGAAAGACAAACTCGATCTACTGGAGAAATTCCAGGCGAAATCCCTGGTTGTGAACCAAAAGCTGACTGACGTGGATGTCTTCACAATTATCAGCGATGATAAAACCGCCTATGTCAACTACCTGAAAATTATCCATGGCACTATCACAGTAACAGATACAGTGGAAATAAAGAAAAAACTTAATGAAACAGATGAGGATTTACTGGCGATGATCATTATAGACCAGCGACACAAATACAAAAGCACTTCCTCTGAAATTTTTTGTAACCTGCCGTTACAACTACCGCTTGAAGAAGTTACGGTTACCTTGCCTAAAATAGGAGATAAGAAAAAACTCATTGACCTCTCCATTAAAAATATCTTATTCTATAAGAAGGAAAAGCTCAACGAAACCCGGGAAAGTAAAAAACAATCGAACAAGGTATTGGAAATACTCAGGGAAGATTTACAACTGAAAGATATGCCTTTGCACATCGAGTGTTTTGATAACTCGAATATCCAGGGCACCAACCCGGTGGCTTCGATGGTGTGCTTTAAAAATGGCAAGCCCTCCAAGAAAGATTACAGAAAATATCATATAAAAACCGTTGCAGGCCCCGATGATTTTGCCTCTATGTATGAAATAAATCACCGCCGGTATAAAAGACTGCTTGAAGAGAAGGCGCCGTTACCGGACCTGATAGTTATTGACGGTGGTAAAGGGCAATTAAATGCCGCCTGTAACGCCCTGAAGGATCTGGAATTGTATGGGGAAATTCCAATTATTGGCATCGCCAAGCGCCTCGAGGAGATTTACTACCCGGAGGACCCGTATCCTTTGCATATAGATAAAAAATCCCCTTCTTTAGGATTGCTGCAAAAAATCAGGGATGAAGCGCATCGTTTTGCCATCACGTTTCATAGGAATACCCGCAGCAAGAAAAGCCTGGTAAGCGAGTTACAGTCGATCGACGGTGTGGGGGAGAAGACAGTTGACAAACTGTTAACTGTTTTTAAATCAGTAAAAAAGATCAAGGAAGCACCTATGGAGCTCCTGGCCGAGGCGGTTGGAGAGAAGAAGGCGGCTGTGGTTAAAGCTTATTTTCAGACCTCATGAACAGGTCAAAATCCGCGGTTGACAGGTTTGACCAAAAGAACAGGCCTTGAAGATCAGTATCATCATTCCGGCACGAAATGAAGAAAGGTTTATCCAAAAGCTGATCGGTTATCTCAACGGTCTTGAAACCGGTGGCTTTTCAAAGGAAATCATCGTGGTTGACGGAATGAGTACAGACCGAACTGTGCATCTGGCCAAAGATGCCGGAGCCATCGTGTTGCAGCCAAAGCTTAAGGGCAGGTCCACCCAGCTAAACCTGGGTGCCGAGACAGCTACCGGCGATATTTATTACTTTTTGCATGCCGATACCTTTCCCCCGGCAAGCCTCTTTTACGATTTGCAGGAAGCAATACAGGCAAATTTTGAGGCGGGATGTTACCAGCTTTCTTTTGACAGCTCACATTGGTTTTTGAAACTCAATGCCTGGTTTTCCCGGTTTGACCTGAATGCTTTCCGGTATGGTGATCAGAGTTTATTTGTTACTAAAACGGCATTTGAACATATTGCAGGTTACGATCGTGAAATGAAAATCCTGGAAGACAATGAGGTGATTACCCGCCTTAAAAAATACGTCAGTTTTAAACTAATAAACAAAGTGGTGGTAACCTCTTCCAGAAAATACATGGAACATGGGGTTTTCCGTCTGCAATTCAGCTATTACCTGATTTATATGCTATACAAGCTAGGTGGCTCCCAGCATTTCCTTTTGAAGATTTACCGCTTTTTACTCGGTAAACCCTGGACCTTGTTACCGGTTGTTGCTTACTGCTTTGACCATTGTATCGGGACCGGATAGGTTGGATTACTATTTTTTGGATCGGTAAAGTGAGGCCCGCCTCGATAAAAAGATCCCCCCCTTTCACCTGACCCCTGATACCTCCCCCCTGACCCCTACCATTGTTTATTCACTCCTCAGACTATCCACCGGACTTTGAGATGCAGCTCTGAAAGAGCGATAACCCACCGTAACACCGGCAATACATAATGTCGCTGCCAAGGTTAATACAAATATACCGACACCAGGTGTCACCCTTTCAGGCAATTCCATCAACAATGCAATACCTGCCAGGCGCGCCATCGGCGCGGCAATCACAAAGGAGATTAATATCAACACTAGGGATTCTCTGGTAAAAATCTTTAAAATACCGGATACGCTGGCACCCAAAACCTTCCGGATTCCGATTTCTTTGGTGCGTTGTATGGCCATGAAAGAAACCAATCCATATAAACCAAGACAACCAATAAATATGGCCAGCAGGGCGCCCATGCTAAGAAAGGTAAACATGGTATTCAGAAACCCATACCTTCGGTTTAATAATTCATCCATGAATGTATACTTGCAAAGGTAATCAGGAAACACTGATTTCCAGGCTTTTTCAATACCTGCCAGGGTTTCGGGTACATGATCAGTGGCAATGCTTATGGCAGTGCCTGCGAACTTTTCAGATTTATATTGCAAGGTAAACGGATCAATCTTGCTGCGCATTGGTTGGGTATAAAAATCTTTGATAACTCCCCGGATTCTCAGTTCGTGGCCATTTAACCATATAAATCGCACCAATGGCCGCTTCCGGACTTTCTATTCCTAAAGTTTTTACCAGGGTTTGGTTAACCAACACCTCCGGAGATATTTGTAATTCATCAGGAGAAAAGTTCCGGCCTGCCATTAACTCCATGTTGAAAGTCTGAAGGTATGAGGCATCTCCATAGTTTATCGTCCCCCTATGTTTATTATCTTCTCCACCCTGACCATAAAATTCAACCCTGTCACCTCCGATAGGGGTGTCATAGGCGAATGTATAACTAAGGATCCCAGACACCCGCTGCAATTCATGACCAAATTTGGTATTTTGCAGGTCTTTGTTTTCTGCCTTCTCATTGGCCATTAAATAAGGCAGCAGCACAATCGCTTCTGAGTCAAAACCCATCGGGCGTTCTTTGAAATGATTAATTTGATTGATCATAATGATTGTTACCAGAATAAGTATTTGAGCCCCGATAAACTGCATCAATACAAGCCCCCTTCTTAATGATAAACCTTTTGATCTCCCAGCATTTTTTTGTGACTTTAACGCCCACACAGGCCGGTAGCCTGATAAAATGAAGGCAGGATAAAAACCGGCCAGGAGCGTAATGAATAACAGAATTCCAGCAATAAACAACAGTATCGATGGTTCTTGCAAAAAGTTAAACTGTAGAAAATCACCGTCAAAGTGGGCATTTAGTTTTAACATTCCCACCTTTGCCAGGGCCAATCCGGTTATCACAGCCATCAGGGTGATTAAGAAAGCCTCACTCATATGTTGTAAAATCAATTGAAAGCGATTGCTACCCAGCGTTTTTCTAATCCCCACTTCTTTGGCCCTGTTGAAAGACTGGGCCGTGGCCAGATTAACAAAGTTAATACAGGCGATGAGCGCAATCATGCTGGCAACGATTGCCAGGATTATCATTAGTGGTACCGGAAAATCATAGGTAAAGTTATTGTACTCGCCATTCCGGTCGTGATTGTCATTTAGTGCCATTAAAAAGAACTGTGTGTCCCTGGCGAAATCCTTTCCCAAATATTTGGCAATTATTTTATCAAATTGAGCATATATCCGGTCAGGTTGTGTATCTTCATTAACTACAACGTAGGTGGCCCCTGCTGTTACCGTTTTCCAGTTATCAATACTCTCCGGTAAAAAATCAGCAAGTGTCGGGAAGGAGATCAGGATGCTGTAGGGATGATCCGTATTTGTCGGAGGTGCTGCTACAATGCCCGTTACGGTGAGGGTTACCTTGTTTTCCAGCAGGAATGTATTCCCCAGGGCTTTGTCCATGCCACCAAGAAATTTCTTAGCAAATACATCTGTGACCACCACCGTATTAGGTGCGGTTAATGCCTGCGCCTGGTTACCAGCAATCCATTTAACATCAAAGACATCAAAGTATTCCTGATCGGCAAAGAAGGCATATTTATCCTCGTAAACATCATTTTCTTTGTTGATCTGGTACCTCCACAGGCAGTGCACGCCGGTGACAGCCTCCAGCCCCGTCACTTCCTCACGGATTGCGGCGGCTAAAGGAGAAAAATTAAAGCCATTGAAATGCCGCCCATCGGGATGTTTTTGATTGAGGTTTACCCTGTATATGCGATCAGCTTTACTGTGATAGTCGTCAAAAGAGGTTTCATATCTGGCAATCACAAAAATTACTATACAACTGGCAATGCCCAGAGACAATCCTGATACATTTATGACGGTATATGTCTTATTCTTTTTTAAATTCCGGATGCTTGAAATAAAGAAGCTTTGTAACATGGCAGTAGTATTTATGGTGAAATGAGGATAAAAATTCAGTTTTTTGGCTTTTCTGAAGGTCACTGGATTACAAAAGCGGATTACTTCCAGGATGTAGTGTATTTTTGCAGCGCTTATTCCTTTTTCTTTGAGCTGGCGGTAAAAGCTTTCAATCAGGTCTCCTTCTATTTCTTCCAGGAGTACATTGGGGCAATACCATCGTAAAAACCTGTTAGCCCAATGGGGAGGTTGATGTTTATGCTTGGAAGTCATCTTCAATTATCTTTGTTCTGCAATATCGAAATTTTATGTAGCCGGTTTCTGCGGGATCATTCCCCACAGGCGGTTACGCATCAACCTTACTTCATCCAAAGCTAATTTTCCGGCTGTTGTTATGACATAGATACGTTTACGTCTCCCGCCCCTTGCCTGCGTTGCACCTCCTAACATAGACTTTACAAATCCTTTCTCTTCCAGCCGGTACAAAGCGGTGTGCACCGCCGAAAGTGAAACTGATCGTCCGGTTTGGTTTTCTATGGCCTTAGCCACAGTTACTCCGTATGCATTGTCATACAGTATCCCGGTGATCAATAGCACCAGTTCTTCAAATTCTCCCAGATAAGTGCCTTTCATAATCATTTGCTATTATATGCGTAAATGTAAAACAAATATTTCATGACCACAAAAAATTTTCAAAAAGAGATCTCACGCCCCATGAAAACCGTCTCGATCGTCCCAAATCTTCTTCCAAAACCAACGAAATAACCAAAACTAACATCCTCACATATCCAATACATCACCTTCACCTGACTCATCTGCCCTTTCACCTTCAACACATAAGCCTAAAAAATTAAATATAAATCTAAAAAATTAGTTGTTTATCTAAATATTTAGTTATATCTTTGTTCAAAACAAAAAGATAAACACTTGAAACAGTTAACCAAGGCAGAAGAAGCAGTGATGCAAATTCTGTGGAAAATTCAAAAAGGCTTTTTGGCCGACATCATGAAAGAAATGCCGGATCCCAAACCTGCCAACAGCACGGTTTCCACTTTTATCAAAATACTGGAGAAAAAAGGGTTCATAAGCCACCGTACCTATGGAAAAATTCATGAATATTTTCCACTGGTGAGCAAAGAACAATACACCAAGGATCACCTTAACGGGTTGCTGGAAAAGTATTTCTCCAATTCATACACAAAAATGGTTTCTTTCCTTTCAAAAAGTGAAGACCTGAGTATTCAGGAAATTGAGGAAATCATCACCATGCTACAAAATCAAATGAAAGAAAGAAAAAACAAACATCATGAATGAGTTTAGTCTTTATTTGCTAAAATCTGCTATAGGATTGGCAGTTTTATATACATTTTACTGGGGCTTTCTGAGGCAGGAAACATTTTTTTCATTAAACAGATTTTACTTGCTGGCCTCTATGCTGCTCTCATTTATTTTTCCCTGGCTTAATTGGTCATTTGGGGTGGAGGTTAAAGGATACTTGACAACCGCCTTACTTGCGCCCCTGACGATTGCAGCAAATCCGCCCGAGACAGATCACTCAGCCTTTGGCACTGTTGATATCGTACAAATGATGTATTTTGCCGGTGCCGGATTTTTTCTGGGCAGGTTTCTTTGGCAACTCATGCGTTTTGCCATTCAGTACTTCAAATCCCCAAAGACTTTGTGTAATGGATTCACCGTGATTATCACTAAAACTATCAAATCCCCGGCTTCTTTTTTCGGTATCCTTTTTCTTTCTCAGGAGGATCTGAAGAGTAGACACCTCGACACCATCATTTCCCATGAAAGTTATCACCACTCGCAATTTCACTCGCTGGATATCATATTGGTGGAATTACTTGCTGTTGTTCAATGGTTCAATCCATTTGTCTGGCTATACAAAAATGCTTTACAGGCGCAGCACGAGTATGCGGCCGATAGGAATATGCTGAGACAAGGTGAGGATAAGTTGGCATATCAAAGCCTGCTCTTCGAAAAAAGCGTCGGAATTAAAGTAAATGAATTAATGAGCTATTTTAATAATTCACTTCTCAAAACACGAATGAAAATGATGAATAAGCAACAATCAGAGCTGCGGGCAAGCCTTAAATATCTTTTTGCTGTGCCTTTGTTTGTCCTACTGAGTGTGGGATTGTTTCCGGACCGCCCTGTTTTCGCCCAAGAAAACACAGATGCGGATCATCAAATCGATGAAATGCCCAAGTATCCCGGAGGGGAGCAGGCCATGTATCATTTTATACAAAGAAATATCAAATATCCCAAATCAGCCAGGTTGGATCGGGCAGAAGGTAAGGTTTTTGTGAGTTTTTTAGTAGACAAAACCGGCAAGGTAACCAATATAGAGGCAGGGGAAAGTAACGACTTGCAAAAACTGCTGCAAGAAATTGTTGTGGTTGGTTATCTAGGGGAAAATGCTACCAGTGCTGATAATCCTACCGGGAATATGGAACCTATTATTACGGAAGTCAAATATGTAATAAGCCGATTAGCGCAATTCACCCCCGGTAAAAAGGCGGGAAAAAATGTAGCGGTAAGAATGACTATTCCGATCACATTTAAGCTGGATGGAGAATAATTCACTTTCCTCAATAATTCAGAAGGCCCTGTGGAAGCAAAGGTTAGATGTGCCTTGATTTTTACCACTTCGATCACTGTTTTGTCACCTGGAGCCTTTGCCCGGAATCATTTGATCCGGGTAAACAGCTTTAACATACATGTTTACACCAGCGGTTTAAACAAGAAAGCCAGGGGAGCCAT
This sequence comes from Agaribacillus sp. DX54, assembly GCF_056858335.1. Lineage (NCBI taxonomy): Bacteria > Pseudomonadati > Bacteroidota > Cytophagia > Cytophagales > Splendidivirgaceae > Agaribacillus > Agaribacillus sp. DX54. Next base: position 1,068 of record NZ_JBXEQE010000018.1, on the reverse strand, counting down.
TGATATTTGAGAATGGCTGGGGAATGGATCGGCAATCCCTATGAGCCCATCCTGATGCTGGATTCTTGAAGTATATTGATAATATTTTCCAGGAGAAATATATCATTCAGTAAATCTAATTTTGAACCATCGAATTTGAACCGGTAGATTTACTGCCGGTAGGAAATGGACATCGATGAAGACGTGCTGCAAAAATGCATCGGAGAGATTTTTATGATGACTATATCGACAACAGCCCGGATTTATTGAATTTGTTGATATGACACTTTTCCGGTAACTTCGCTGATTGATGGAAGTAGCTTACTATTCACTGAATAGTATTATTTTTATGCTTAAAATAAAACAACCAGAATGAAAAATGCACTTTTGGTAGTAAGCCTTTTGCTTTTGGTGATCACATCCTGCGATCAACGAAGGGATGAAGGCCATGATGAAGAGCTGCAGGCGCCACTGAAAATCAGGGAGATAATTACCCGTAATTATACTTTTAAGATGGTGGGAGGAGAACCACAAAAAGATAGCGTAAAAGAGTGTTTTTCCTGCAACCAGGGACTTGAATATGATGAGATGGGCAGGGAGGTGGTTCTCAGGTTTTATAAATCGGATTTGGATTCACTGTACGGTTATGAGGTTTACAGATACAATCTTGCCGGCCAAAAGATAGGTGCAGACTATTATGAAAATGACAGTATCGTTACAGCCTATATTTATGAGCTGGATTCTTTGGGAAGAATACAAATTAACCGCGCCATCGATAGGAAAACCGGAGAGATGCTTTACGGCTACAGGTACCGCTATGATGAAGCGGGGAACGCGTTTGAAACCGGCAACCTCAACGCTGATGGAGAGATTTATGAGTATTACCGCTATGCCTATAATGAGTTTGGTGTGGTTACTACCGAAGAAATCGTTGACCTGGAAGGCAACCCTACATTTGAAATACAATACGAATACCGCCCCAAACCCGACAGCAACTGGGTAGACCAAATCAGTTACCACAACGGCAAACTAACCGAAATCCGCTACCGCGAAATTTTGTATTTTAATTGGGCCATCCCGGAAAATTCA
>NZ_JBXEQE010000017.1:0-144175 GCF_056858335.1 Agaribacillus sp. DX54 | reverse complement strand
CATGGCATTGGCAACCACTTCTTCTAACGCGGCATAGGGATAGTTCCATTCCCTGACGGCTTCTGCTTTATTGGGAAGCTTTAAAATTCTTTCTTCCAGCAGATTGGTTTGCAGATAGTCCAGTGTTTTTCTGATAATTTGTGGTACAGGCCCTGTGATAGGTGGGATTTCCCGAAATTCAGGATTGGCCGGCCCTTTTGGAAAAAATACAATTTCCACCCTGGAGTAAGGGAAGAGTTTTTCAGGGTTTTCAGAAAATAACATCAGTGCCACATTGCGGGGAAATACCTGTTCCGGAGGGCCGGAAAGCAATTCCATTTGCATCAGTATATCTGTCTTGGCACGATTTCCCACCCATTCCAGCAGTTTGCTTTTTGTAACCCTTAAGTGGTCTTTCAATAAAGTGAAAGAAATATCGTCCGTACTTGCTGTTGTATTTGCCCTATCGTCAAATGGGATCTGGTTAGCCAGACTAATCAATTCTTCACGTTCATTTTTATTGGTTTTAACAGAGCTGGCATATTTCCTGATATAATAAAAGTATTCCTTTTTCCGGCTTGTGATATCTTCCGGTACCTCATAAGGGCGGTTGGAGCCTCCCGGTATCCACATCACCAAAATATGCTTACCATCCACTTCTTCAATTTCCAGCTTTGGATGATATACCGGACGAATGAGGTTATTGTAACCAATCATTGCCTGTTGTATTTTATCGATTTTATCCAATGAAATACCTTTTACTGGCCTAACCGGGAGGCCGTTTTCCGCTTTTACCCCAATAATCACGTAGCCTCCGCCAATATTGCTGAAATCATTGGCAAAAGCACAAATAGATCGATAAACAGACGAGGGATTCCAACCTTCTTTATACTCGACCCTTTCATTTTCAACTGATTGCCCTGATAGAAGACTTAAAATATTTACGGGTAATGACATTAAATTTTATTTTAGAACAGTCTATATAGCATTTTTGGTTGACCATTATTGCATAGGAAAGTTCTTAAAAAAAATTAAATCGGCACTAATGAATTTTTAGAAAATTTAATCGATTCAAGCAGATAAATTATATGGTGAAATCCGGAAACTGCGGCATTCATTTTTAACAGGCTTGTTCATCAGATTTTGATTATCATCTTTTACAAATTTTTGCATTTTGGTGACGTTGATTATTGGATGCGCTTAAGCTCCCGTTTTTTAACCGCCAAATCAATGTAAAAATTAAAAGCCTGCTCCAGAAGTACCTAATCATTCTTCGGATCAATATTTTCAACCAGGAGTAGGGGATATGGTTTTGATCCGTAACTATGTTAAATCCCTTTTTTCAAGTTCCAGGATCCAAGTATCCATAATATGGGATTCTTTGGAACTTCCCGGAATTTTTGCCGTACGATAATTCACAAAATAGTTATAATTAGCCTGATCCTTAGCGTTTGCCAGGTCATAAGTGCCATTTTTGACTAAAGGCACATGTTGCCGTTTTAGCCAGGATAAATGAGCCAAAGCAGACCTGTTAATCCTTGAAGTCAAAACAAACCCATCTGCGGAATCCATGTAAGGCCCAGGGTCAAGATCATACATGCCCAGAGCAAAATAGAAATAAAAACCAAAAGCCGTTTCGAATCTTGGGAATTGACTTTTTGAATAATTGAATATGTGGAAAGTAAATTTGGTTAGAGCGTTGGTAAGTACAATTTGTTTTTTGCGATTGAGAAAAAAGATATCGGCGTACCAGGTGTAAAATGGATCGGTTTTTTGTTTGCCGATGTATGGTGAAAAATCGTAAAATGTTTCATCTAAATAACCATCCAGGTTTTGGGTTTGGTATAGTGCCAGCATTGGTTTTATCTTTTGAAATGACGGTCAAATTTAAAAAATTAGAATGAATTACCTCTCTGAAATTATTTTAATTGGATAATTATGGCACCGACAAGTTTGCTAACTATTCCTGAGTATTTTTACTGGGTTTGTACGAAGCAACTTTCTCACGAAAACAACATTCAACGCCATTGAGATCGACACAAACAAAAAGAAAATCAGAAAAATTTCATGCAAGCTCATGTCAATACTATCCTTGAATCTTGATAGCCATGCATCTGATACAAAGTAGATCAATGGTATGGATAAGCCAAATGAAACCACAAAAATTTTGCCCAGATAATTACCTAATCTAAGCGCCAGGCCAGTGCCAGTGGCGCCGAATACTCTTCTGATACTAAATTCTTTAAGCCTGCGCATAATGGTCATCGACGTAATGGTAAGTATTCCAATTAGTGAGATGCCATAGACCAATAATGCCATAAATGTAAGCAATTTACCTATCAGAAATTCATTTTGATACACCCGGGCATTTGAATCGCTCAGGTAAGCATAATTAAACGGTGTGTTTGGAAAAAAACGGTTCCATTCCCTTTCGATTATCTCAATTTCTTTATTTGAGACATCTGATCTGAAGCTTATAATCATGGTATTTAATTGCGCGGAATCCATATGAAATACGATAGGTTCAACTCCTTTATATAAATTCCAGGAAAAATAATCAGAGATGCCGGCAATGACACGATTGTTCATCTTATCTATTCCTACATCTATGTTGTCATTAACCATTTTTGCCGCATTTGCACTGAGAACCAGTTGATCGTGCCAATGATAGTCCTTAATCTTTTCTTCAGGCAGGGAAATACCCATTGTTTTAAAATAATCTTTATCAACTACCAATCGTTTGGCTAAAAAAGCTTCGGCATCCGGGGCATTTTGGAACCTGAACAAATCCAGATTGGGTTGGCTGCCCAACACCGAATTTTCGTTGCATAAAGCTGCCGACCTTATAGATGAGATTGTTAATATTTGATTTTTAAAATTCAAACAACGATTATAAGCGTCTGAATTTGAGAACTTTGTCACTATGATCCGTTCGTAGCTGCTCAATAAATTTTGGTTCCGGATGAGCTGTATTTGATGATTGATAAAATAAGCCATACATAGTAGACTAAAGCAGATAATAATCTGCAAAACTACCAATGAAGTAAATCTTTGATTGGTGAAGTAGATATTCCGGCGGATCAGGCTTCCTTTTATTGATCCATAAAAGAAATAGTAGCTGAGAGCGGTCGTGAGAATTACCAATAAAACAATAATCAACATAACCCATGAAAAGAATTGGAAATCGAAAGGGCTTTTATTGAGTTTGTAATTTCCAAAAAGGTCTATTAAATTTTCAAATGACAGGAATAGAACGGTTCCTGCGATTATGGCAGAAAACAATATGGGAATAACTACTTCAGTGCTTATCTGAACAAAAATCAGTAAGTTTTTGGCACCATATATTCTTTTGAGTGAGAATTCTTTTACCCTGCTTACCGCCCCGGTTACAACTAAGTTGACTGAGTTGAACATAGCACAAAACATCAATAGGATCGATGCAATTAAAAGAATTCTAACTAATGATCTGTCTGATGCCCTGAAATTGTTGAATAATGCCTTGGTAAAATGCAGATCTGCCAGGCTTTCGAGGGAGAAAGAAAGCTGCAGGGCTTCTTCATTGTATTCACCACGCAGTTGATCGATGAGAAGGGCATTAACTTTTTCTTCTATGCGGTCTACATCGCCTGTATTTTTTCTGATCTTTATAAAGGTTGTTAACCAATCCGATTCAGGTTGTGTAAATAAAAGTACATTGAAATCCAAATCCGTCATCCCGCTGTCATCTACCACCCCTCTAATGATATAACTTTTTTCATCAATGATAATTTCATTACCTATAGGATCATCTTGGCCAAACAGGTCGGTACTAAATTTTGATGCAATGAAGGCGTCATGAAGTTTTGGTGATTGATGTGAACTACCCGATAGAAGATGAAATTTAAAAATATTGAAAAAATTAGTGTCCGCTTCAATTACTGCCTCCGCGATAACTGTTTTGTCATGGCCGGGAAATCTTACATCAATGAGGTGTTTTTCTGTTATACTTGAACTATGCTCGATTTCCGGTACGTATTCGGTGATTAAAGGTCCTATAAACGATAATGTTAAGCCTATTTGTTCGCTGTAAAAAGATGATTTAACGTCCGTTGTTAATCTATAAATCCGGTTGTGATCCGGAAAATTTGCGTTGTATGCAAGTTCTTGCTTGACATAAATAAGCACTACCATGGAAAGGTAAATGCTAAGCGAAAATGATAGGATATTGATAGACTGGAATTGAAAATTTCTTTTAAAATTTCTGAAAAACAGTATAATGAAAAACCTAGGCATTTGTCAGTTTGTGATATTCATAAATTGATGTTCAATCTCAGTTTCCACACTTAAATCTTTGAATGCCTTCTTATTCTCTTCCGTAAAAGGGACAAGGTTGAATGATCTCCAAAAATCCGGATCGTAGGGCTTGTCAAGCATTTTAAAATTATCCCGGGTATTGTCAAAGTTCATTTTTTTCCGTGTGTCACTGTCCACTTTTTCGATGACCTCGTTGATAAATAACTCCCATGAATACACATTTGAATACGCTGTTTTCCAAGTTCGCACATTGTAATCCTCTATGTAGTGCGTCTCCCTCAGATAATTCAAATACAGCTTTCCTCCAACATCCTTAAACGCCAATATTTTTGTACCCCCTCTAAAAGCAGAAATAATAGAGTCATTCGTTTGCCTGCCCCATTCAAAGGAATTAATATCATTTTCCTTGGCCATTTCCTGATGCTCAATCCTGTAAATCTTATAGTGTTTAGAACCTATGACAAGTTTGATCGATGCATGATTAGGGGCTTTTGCGTATCTCCAAGGCAACTTTGTTACTTCAATTTCATAGCATAGTTCATCGTTAAACAAAATTGATCCGGATAAGGTATACTTGTTTCTTTTGTCTAATAATCCATTTTGGTACCGGACATCGTTCCTTTTGAGCAGCCTCGCCAGCCAGTTTGATTCAAGTGATATATCATCTATCCAACTTCTGAATGGCTTGTTATTGAGATCGTAACTTTTTCTAACAGCTTCAACCAAAACTGCTTCAGGAGCCTTGCTCTTGTCATTCATAACAAATTTATTATCAAATAGCTTTATGGCAGCATCCAAAAAGGATACATAGGATGAATCAATTTTGTGGGTCTTTCGAAAATATCCTCCAAGGATAAACTCTTGTGAGGCATAATTATCACTAATCCTTTCCAATGCCTGCTTAACAATTTGCTTGGCAAATTTTTCTGGATCATCGGTGACAACCACTTCGTGCAAATAGACCGACCTTGGCAACAAATAAAAAGTAGATCTACGAGTGATATCCACTATGCTATAGGTAGCCTTTTGATAGCCTAAACGGGAGATTTCAATGGAGTCATTTATGTGCTTATAAGGAAAATGAAAAGAAAAATGCCCTTCTGTATTGGATGTTGTGAAAATGTTATGATCCATTAAACCTATGGAAGCAAATTCAATTGGCTGGTTACTTTCTTTATCAATGATGGTACCGTTCAACGTTATTAATTCCTGACCGTTAAGTTTAAAAGTCGTAAATAAAAGTATTACCAAAACTTTGATATATGACTTACGCGAACACCGATTTTTACACATATTTATTGGTTCAAATCAATAAATTTTAAGAAATTGATCCGCTCAATCATTTTTTGAAGATAAAGAATGAAAAAAGAGTTTGTATTCACAGTACTGAATAGTTTGGAGATATAAGTTTGATTTTTCTTTACCTTGTTCCCTTCTCTTCTGCGCGTATAAAATTAACGATGTACACTTAAAAATAATGTATGAACCAGTACTTTAATGGTGATGTATGAGTATAAAGCAGACCTGAATGTTTAAAGTTTTGACGACCGGTTTTAGCATTATCTTGTATCCAGGCGCTTTTTGCATGACTGCTTTCAGTGATAACCGATGTGATTATTGGTTAAAGTATTTTATAAAAAATATTCAATAATGTTATTTATTTTTTACAAAATTTGCTTACCTTTAAAGCAATGATCTAAATTATATTCATGATATGTTACATGTAAACCATAGTTTGGCAAGTGATTCAATAAACAATATGAATTTAGAGAAAAAAGTGGACCAGTTGACCGAGATACTTACTGACTTAGTACCATCGGTAGATGCTTTGGTTTTAAGTCAACAGAAGACTGATAGAAGTATCAACCTATTGATTAAATCTCAATTGAGGACAAATTTAGCTATAGCCGAATTACGCCAGTCGAATATACGGATGGCTGATGCGATAGAAAAGCTTACTCATAAAATCGATAAGGTTGATGGGTTTGAAGTACGCCTTAAAAAAGTAGAGGATAGAGTTTTTGCCTCATGATCGGATGATATGGATTTTTTCAATGTGGAGGGGGAGGGTATACTCATCCTTGATCTTCAACCAGGCTGTGTTTTAATGGGAGTTTTAAACTTTTTTAAACCACTTTTACCATGGTTACTTTTTAAATTTAAAATAAGAAAAAACAGATTATCGAAAAACAACTCAAAGACATAACATATTGAAAATATAGCATTAGCCATTCTCTCCTTCTAAAAAACTGGTATTAATTTAGCACAAAGAGAAAATTGGCTGGGCACGCGTTTAGCGTGGGCTTGGTTTATATATCTGTGCGGGTATACCAGTACCTTTAGAAGTGATTAAACTCAAGTTCCACGCTAATTTTTTTAACTATGAAAACAACCACACATGAACCCGAAAACATTACCTTCGTAAACCAGCTTGCCCGGAAGGCTGCCATGTAGCAGTATTATGAATTTGACGAAACTTTGCCTTATTTGTTAAAAGGCATTGACCTTGATGACCTTCCGGAATATAATAAGTTTAGCCAATCCCCATCATCTGCTAGCCGCGATCATCTGGTTCGGGCATTACTCGAAATGCTTTACCATAAGTATAATGGCAGAAAGGCCCTCATACAACATATCGACAACTGGATTAAGTTTGTATCCTTGTTCACCTACCAGGAGCACAATTCAGAAATCAAATCGTACAAAGAACTACTGTTTTTTCTATTCATGTTTAAAGAGGTTTCTCAATTTTCAAACAAGCGTGCAGATACTATAGAAGAATTATCAGATTTGATTTATCATTGTTTTGGTAGAAGACAACTCATCGCCGAAACTGAAAAGTGGGCCTGGTTTGTGGCGTTTTGTACTGAAAAGGAACATCATGTGGGCAGTGCAGAGTACCTGGAGCTTTTGAGATTCTTCTTGGTCTTGAAAGAGGGGCTTCTGAGGAAGGAAAGTTGGCCGGGCTAAAGCATTAGCAGTGTACCGGTCAAGTCTGATGATGTCATAAGCTTTCTTTTAAAAATGAATTATTTAAGGTCATGTTGTTGGGGGTGGATATTTTTATGTGTTCGGGACCATCTCTTGCAGAATTGATGATTTATTATATTTAACATCTGCAAGAAAAGAAATCAATAGGTCTGAGCGAGGTTTTAATCTTTTTAACTGTAACTTGAATCCTGTTTCTGTACTTTGATATTATTCATTAAATGCTTAAAATAAGGTATGGAAGACCTTAAAAAGAAACATTTGACATTCCTGACTAACAAAGGGCCTTTCAAAATTGATTGTAATACAATCATCTTTTCTGAGGAGGAAATCAGTATTTTGAAGCGGTATGGCCATTGGTTTAAGGCTTTGACGGATGGAATCCTGCCACCGATCACTGAAAAACAAAAACTTTTTATCGAAGTGGCAAAGGGTAAAAGAGATCCTTTTTCGATAGAAGAATGGACATGGTTCAGGTATTTGGGAAGGAAAAGGATAGAACAGGAAAAAGGTGATAGTCTTTATAATACGCCAAGATTGGAAGATGATCCTTTTTATTCAAGAGAAGGCCTGATATCTTTACGTAAAATCGTATACAAAACCATTTCAGAGCAACACAGGAAATGAGTAATTCCTAAGGAGTTTCCACGCCTAAAATTCAACACATATTTTCTTGATAACCAGCATAAAATATTAATTTTTTTTTTATCTTTCCAGCTTCAAGCCGGGCCATCGATGTCAATGGTTTTGACAAAGACTAACCGATGAATTTACCCTGATCAACTTTGAGCGACACTGAATATATAAATCGATCGTTCAGATAGATGATATTTTTAAAGTTTGTTTAAATTGGTTCTTAAATTGATTTAAATTTGGCATTATTTTTTGTCACTTAAGAAATACTGGGCTCATTAGCTCAAATTTCAGCTTTAATTTGTCAACTACACCTGAAACTCCTAGTCATCAATGAATCAAAAGGAATTAGTGAAGGATATTATCCAATGGGATGTGAAAAATTGGTCGGCTGCATTGACTTTTTGGGAACAGCATCTTGATCTGAATAGCCGGCAGCTTAGGTGCCTGGAGCTCGGGAGCAGGCAGGGCGGATTGTCGTTGTGGCTGGGTAAACTGGGTCACCACGTGATTTGTTCTGACATCGAAAACCCCAGGGATTTGGCGTTTCCTGTTCATCAAAAGCACGGCGTAGAAGGTCTGATTGAGTATAAGGCCTTGAAAGCTGAGGATATTGGCTATGAAAATCATTTTGATATTATCGCATTTAAGTCCATTTTAGGGGTAGTGGGTATAAGAAATCAAAATGATAAACAGGAAAAAGCATTTGAAGAGATCTATAAAGCCTTAAAGCCCGGAGGAAAGCTACTTTTTGCCGAAAACCTGAAAGGCTCTCATTTTCATCAATTCCTGAGAAAAAAATTTGTTAGATGGGGCAAAAAGTGGAATTACCCAACGATTCCCGAGTTTAAAGTATTTTTGCAAAGATTTTCCAGTTTTCAATACGGAACCGGAGGTATTCTGGGTGTATTGGGAAAAAGCGAGCAACAAAGGAACTTTCTGGGTACGATTGACCGGGCCCTGTTGAACAAGGTGATCCCTGAAAACCATCAGTACATTATTTATGGCATTGCAGAAAAATAAGCAGACAATTATCGGGTTATTTCCCGATATTTCTAATTATCGGGTTATTTCCCGATATTTCCAATTATCGGGTTATTTCCCGATATTGCATGAAAGTAACTAAGTGTATTTAATGATTACCAGCATTATTACAGGCGACATCATGAACTCACGCAAGATACCGGATAGTAGATGGCTGAAAACATTGAAGTCCGCCTTAAATCGGTACGGACAGGAGCCGTTATCCTGGGAAATCTACCGGGGGGATAGTTTTCAACTTGAGGTAAAACCTCCCGAAGCTTTACAGGCAGCACTTTTTATAAAAGCCAGTATCAAGCATTATAAACAGCTCGATGCACGAATGGCCATCGGCATTGGAGAAAAAAACTTTGAAGCGTCAAAAATCACAGAATCCAATGGCAGCGCATTTATCCATTCCGGCGAATGTTTCGAAAATCTAAAAAAACAAACACTGGCCATACAATCACCTTGGTTGGAAGTGGACCAGGAAATAAACCTGTACCTGGACCTTGCACTGCTGACCATAGATAATTGGACCAGCAACATTTCTTTTATTATTAAAACAGCTATCGAGTACCCGGAATTAACCCAGGGAGAGCTTGCTAAAAGGTTGAACAGAACACAAAGCACCATCAGCGAAAGCTTAAACAGGGCTGGTTTCGAAGAAATCATGCACATGGAAAAGCGCTACAGGGAATTGATTGAAAACAAATGATACTACTTTTTATAAAACTGATTTTTGCTCATATCATTGGCGATTTCGTATTTCAACCTGACAGTTGGGTTAACGATAAAAAGAAAAGAAAGCACCAATCACCATATTTGTATGTACATGGATTAGCTCATGCCATTTCGCTGATGCTGGTATTGCAACTTAATGTGGCCTATTGGGCCGGTGTATTGATTATTGTTATCTCTCACCTGTTGATAGATTTGATCAAATTAAACCTCAATAGCAGGGTTAATTCAGTAATACTTTTTTTTTGTGATCAACTGGCCCATTTACTGGTGATTGCCGCAGTGGTAGGCATTTATGAAGATTATATAATAAGGTTAAAAGCCATTAACCAAGCAGAACTTTTACTGTTTATTACCGCTATTTTAACAGTGACCATTGTGTCTGGGGTAATCATAAAAGAGATCATTACGCGGTGGGATTTGCAGGAAGATTCCACCGAAGACTCCCTTGAAAACGCCGGAAAATACATCGGCATGCTGGAACGCCTTTTTGTCTTTGCCTTTGTGGTTACCAATCACTGGCCAGCTATTGGGTTTTTACTGGCGGCTAAATCCGTTTTCCGCTTTGGCGACTTGTCAAAATCCAAAGACAGAAAGCTCACAGAGTATATACTTATAGGAACATTACTTAGCTTTGGGCTGGCAATAACCACGGCTTTGGGCTATTTGCATATAGCGGGATTACTATCGGAATGATCGGGCCACGCTATATTTGAAATCGTCAAAACAAGGTAATTTCATAAAAAAAACAACTCACACACAAACTCACACTCAACCATTGGATTTTTGTGCTATAATCAGTATATTAAATCACTGATTATTAAAACTTTCGTCCAACCTCATAAATCCACATAGCTTATGAAAATCTACGATGATAAACACATTAAAAACATCGCCCTCCTTGGGAGTGCGAAATCCGGAAAGACTACCTTGGCAGAAACAATGTTATTTGAAGCCGGATTAATCAGCCGGAGGGGAACTGTTGAAGACAAAAATACAATCTCTGATTACCATGAAATAGAGCAGGAGCGGGGCAATTCCATCTATGCCACCACTTTGCATACGGAATGGAGGGACTATAAGATAAATATTATGGATACACCTGGGTCGGATGATTTTATAGGGGAAATAATATCCTCGTTAAGAGTAGCTGACACGGGAGTAATGTTAATCAATGCACAATACGGGGTTGAGGTTGGCACGGAACTTATCTGGGATTATATGGAGCAATTCCAGAAACCCGTAATCTTCGGCATTAATCAACTCGATCATCCTAAGTCTGATTATGATGCTGCCTTGGACTCGTTGTACGAGCATTTCGGAAAGTCTGTTACCCCTATGCAATATCCGTACAAACAGGGTGAGGGATTTAACTGCATTATCGATTTACTTAAAATGACAATGTATAAGTTTCCCGCAGAAGGTGGTAAACCTGAAAAATTGCCTATCCCGGGTGATCAGTTGGCCCATGCCAATAAACTGCATAATGAATTGGTAGAAAAGGCCGCTGAAAATGACGAAGCACTTATGGAGCTTTATTTTGAAAAGGGCACACTGGATGAGGATGAAATGCGAAAGGGAATTAAAATTGGTATGATGAACCATGAACTATTTCCGGTATTTTGTTTATCGGCCAAAAAAGATATGGGAAGCGGCCGAATGATGGGATTTATCGATAATGTAGCCCCTGCCGCCGTGGAAATGCTGCCTGAAAAAACTATTGAAGGCAAAGAAGTCATCTGTAAAGCGAATGGCCCAACTGTATTATTTATCTTCAAAACTTTGATTGTGCCTAACATGGGCAAGGTATCTTTTTTCAAGGTTTTATCCGGTGAGGTTCATCAGGGTATGGAGTTACAGGATCATCAATCTGGAACGTCGGAACATATTCACCACCTCTTTATCATGGACGGCAAGAACAGGCATTCTGTTGAGAAACTGACTGCCGGAGATATTGGTGCCACCCTGAAACTTAAAACAACCGAAACTAACCATAGCTTGCATGCCAAAGATGTTGACATTGAGATAAGGCCTATCAACTTCCCTGATCCAAGGTTAAGAACGGCCATAGTTGCCAAAAGTAAAAGCGATCATGAAAAGCTAGGAGAGGTGTTGTATAAAATTCATCAGGAAGACCCTACCGTGCTTATAGAATTTTCGAAGGAATTAAAGCAACTGATTATCAGTTGCCAGGGTGAATTGCACCTTGCTACCATTAAGTGGCAACTTGACAATATTTATAACCTCGATACTGATTTTGTTTCACCAAAAATTCCCTATAGGGAAACTATCCAAAAAGGCTGTGCTACTTCCTACAGACATAAAAAGCAATCCGGAGGCGCAGGGCAATTTGGTGAAGTTTTTATGAAAATCGAGCCTTACCATGAAGGAATGCCCGAGCCTACGGAATTTACGGTGAGAGGTAAAGAAGAAATAGACTTACCCTGGGGAGGCAAGCTGGTTTATTACAATTGCATTGTTGGAGGTGTGATTGATCAGCGCTATTTGCCTGCTATTTTGAAAGGGGTCATGGAAAAAATGGAAGAAGGACCAATTACCGGCTCCTACGTGCGTGATGTCAGAGTAATGGTGCACGACGGCAAAATGCATTCAGTCGATTCCAATGATATTAGCTTTAAAATTGCCGGCAGCATGGCTTTTAAAAATGCTTTTGTTCAGGCCGATCCAAAGTTGCTGGAGCCAATTTACGACATGGAGATTTTTGTGCCGGAAGAATTGATGGGTGATGTGATGACAGATCTTCAGTCCAGGAGATCTATTATTACCGGCATGGATTCGAAGGGTAAATATCAGATAATAAGAGCAAAAACACCTTTGGCGGAGTTGGACAGGTATGTAACTGCCCTCCGGTCAATGACCCAGGGCAGAGCAAGTTTTAAAAGCAAATTTGCCGAATATGCCCCTGTGCCTCATGATATTCAGAAAAAACTATCTGACGACTATATGAAGAAGGATGAACTGGTTCATTCGTAGGAATTAACCTCTAAAGTATGATTATCTTAAAATCCTCAATCCAAGCAACTTTTCCGCTCAAGGACATTCAGGTTTGAGGATTTTATTTCTCCTTAGCCCATCGTAGATGCAAGATACCAATTAGAAATATTGGCAGTATATCAGGAGCTGGTAGTTTACGGCCGGTTACTCAATCGGTGGTTTTGCTATTTTGGTTTTCTAGTGACCTTTCTTGGCTGCTGGGCGTTTATACAACCATAGTTGGTTTTTTTGGGTTTCACATTTTTTGCCCATTGTGCCGTATCGTAACTAGGCGCGCAGGCGAAACAACCGACAAAAAAGATTACAAAAATCAATGTAGAAGATAGTAGGGATTTCATTCAACTTAGGGATAAATATTTAGAAAAGTCAACTTGTATAATATAGAAAAAAAACCAGTTATCTTGCAAAAAATGAAGTTAAATGTTTTTTAAGTTTAAGTTATGGTCTGATTTGTTGCATAGCACCACTAACCCTCGCACCTCTCATTTAATAAATAATAGGGCAAATAAATACATGTTTTCACACAGAATTATTATATTAGTAGATGGTTAATTGAATGCAATCCGCCAAAAAGGTGACAGGAAGATAAATCTATTAATAAAAGATTTCCGGTTAGAGAGGGTTTTATGCAAGTTTTATACTTTTGCTACTTAAACTAAAACCACTTTTTATTGACAAACTTCTACATTTAGTATTTATTTAAAACTTTATAATGGGGACAATTATTTTATTCTTATGAAGAATATACTAATCCTTATTTGTATTATTCTTCTTTTTTCCTGTAGGGCGGCAAAAGAAGAGGTAGATACAAGTGTGGTAATTTCAATGCAGAAGACCAGGTGTAATGGCGCATGCCCTGTTTATACCATTGATATATATGAAAGTGGGGTGGTGTATTTTAATGGCAGGGAGAATGTGGATAAATTAGGGGAATTCAAAATTAAGTTGTCACGGATGGAGTTGCAGCGCTTAATCAACATTTTTAATGAATACGAGTTCTTTAATTTTGAAGATCGTTATGTCAGTGATGCAAAGGATTTGCCAACTACCTACATTTACTTTTCACATAATGGGAGACGGAAACGCGTGATGAATTATGACGGGGCCCCGGAAGCGCTAAAAAGATTGGAAAACGAGGTGGCCCAATTAATTAAAATTCCGAAATGGAAGCAAATGAGAAAGCCCAACTAGCTTGTCAGTCAAACAAGCTGTAATTTCCAAATTGATCGGCAGCCGGTGCAGCGAGAATCAATGAAGGGTCGTCTGTTTCTGTACTGTTGATTTTAGGTGAAATAGTGAATTTAGTCATTTTATCGCCCGGGTAAGTAACTGCTGCTGCCAGTAGTTCATCAACTGTGGACCGGTTGTTGAGCCAGTGCTGCTCGCTTTCACGTGTTAGCAAAACTGGCATATAGTCCTGGATTTCTCCAACTACAGAATTTGCTGTAGTAGTCATAATTTTAAAGGTAACCACTTTCCGGTCGTTTTCATCCTCATACGATTCCCAGATGCCTGCAAAACTAAACGCCTCACCTGTATTAAAAATCACCCGATAAGGAATTTTGCTTTTCCTGCCCAGACTTTTCCAGATATAAAAGCCATCGGCCGGCACCAGGCATCTTCTGGTTTCAATATTTCTCAGGGAAGATATTTTTTGCCTGATCAATTCGCTATTGGCGAAGATGAGCTTTTCACTAATGGTTTTGTTTTTGGACCAGTCTGGAATCTGTCCCCAATAAAAATAGGAAATCCTGTCCGGGGCAGTATTGGAAATAACAGGTAGCAATTGTGCCGGCGCTGCGTTATAACGAGGGCGGTAATCATTGTCGGCCTTTACGGAATACCTTTTTTCAAGTGCCTCTTTACTCAGGCAAATAGAATATCTGGAAGACATATTTTAAAGTAGAAATAAATTTTATAATTTTTATGATTTACTGATTATTTTTCTCCTTGAAAAATGCTATGGCCCGTTGCTCTGACCAATAATCAGGCTCTCCAAACACTGAAAAGCCTACGTGTCCACCTTTGAGTGGCATTTCAAAATAAACAAGGGGGTGATCTCTCAGCTTTTCGACCGGGTAACAATCGCTGGAAAGAAACGGATCATTTCTGGCATTGACGATTAAGGTAGGTATGGCAATGGGCCAGACAAAGCTGATGGAGCTACACTTTGAATAGTAATCTACTGCGTCACTGAAACCATGAAGAGGGGCGGTGTAACGATTATCAAATTCTATTAATGTTTTGATCTTTCCAATATTTGCTGTTGACAGGTCATTCCTTAATTTCGCTTTGGATCTGATCTTGCCTGTCAAACTTTTGAGAAACCTTCTGGCATAAATAAAATTGGCCGGTTCGGATATCTTAAGACAACTGCTGTGTAGATCGAGCGGCACTGAAAACACAACAGCTTTTGCTATGTTATCAGCAAGTGCTTTGCTTTTTTCACCTAAGTATTTGAGCGTAATGTTACCCCCCAGACTGAAACCAACGAGATATATTTTGTCATAACTTTTTTGACTGGTTACATGACTAATCACATGGTCCAGATCGTCTGTGGCCCCACTGTGATAAAATCGCCTTTGCAGGTTCATCTCACCGCTGCAACCACGGTAATTCCACGCTAAAGCATCATACCCATGGTTATTTACCGCCCGCACCATTCCCCTGACATATGGACGACTTGCATCACCCTCCAGGCCATGTGAAACAATCACCAGATGACGCCCGCCAACTTTTGACCAGTCCAAATCCAGGAAATCATCGTCAGGGGTATATATGCGTTCCCGTTGATAGCTGACCCCTTTTACCTGACGCATCAGTGCCGGATAAATGGTTTCAAAATGTCCGTTAACCAATAAAAAGGGATGTGTATAACTGGTTTGATCTACAAAAGGCATGGTACAATATAAAGTCTTTTAGTTTTAACCGGCAACTAAACCCGGATATTTCATTTTTAAACCTTCCAATGTTCTAACGATGGTTTTGGCAATTAAATATTCTTTGTACCACTTATGATCAGACGGAATAATCTGCCAGGGAATATCCGGGCTACAGTTTTCAAAAACCTCTTGATAATATTTCCTGTATTCAGGCCAGTTTTTGGAAGTTTTGAGATCGTTTGAATTATATTTCCATTGTTTTCTTGGATTGCTTAATCTTTCTTGAAACCTTTCTTTCTGGCGTTTCTCTGAAATGTGCAGATAAAATTTGAGTATCTGGGTGCCTCGTTCCTGCAACGATTTTTCAAAAGCGTTGATAATCTTAAAGCGTGCCCTGGCGGTTTTATCATCGGTCAGCCCCAGCACCCTGGTGACCAGCACGTCTTCATAATGTGATCTGTTGAAAATCTGAATCTTTCCTTTTCGTGGGGTATGCTTGTGAATACGCCACAAAAAATCATGTGCCAGTTCCTCTTCCGTGGGTTTCTTAAAAGACTTGACGCTAATTCCCTGAGGGTTTACCGCACTAAAAACAGCTTTAATCGCTCCGTCTTTTCCACTGGCATCCATTCCCTGCAATATTATCAGCAGGCTCGACTTACCTTCAGCATATAAAATGTTTTGCAGTTCTTCCAGTCTCTCAATAAGCACATCGGTTTTTTCCTTGATTTCTTCCTTTGAAACATTTTCAGGCGCACGAGTGCTTATTTTACTAATATCATAGTTTTTCATGCATCAATTTTACGTTAATGTTTATGAATAAAACAAAATTAAAGGAAACAAAAAAATGTAAGGTAAAGAAACCGGAAGCTTGTAATTAAAAAGTATAACTGTGCGAAATGAGGAATAATTGACAATTGATAATTTACAGTTGATAATTGGAGATGGTGAAATGCGGTGGTTTTACTGATTACAACCCAATCCTTGACATAAAATAAGCTGCCAGCATCAATGTAGCAATGGCCAATACATTCAGGAAAACCCCAATTACCATCATTTCCCTGATTTTGATTTGCCCTGATGAAAATACAATGGCATTTGGAGGAGTTGAAACCGGCATCATAAAGGCATAAGAGGCCGACAGGGTCGCCGGGATAACCGCCAATAAAGGATTGTATCCGAAGCCCTGAGTAATTCCTATAATAACGGGAATAAAAATGACACAAAGTGCAACATTACTCATAATTTCGGTCATAAATAACATAATGGAGGTAAGTATCAATACCAGGACCCAAGCGTTTATGTCCCGCTGACTGGCAATTAACTCACCGATCAACTGTACCAATCCGCTGTGCTCCAGTCCACTGGCCAGGCATATACCGCCTCCAAACAGAATCAATATGCCCCAGGGCAGCTTTTTTGTACTTTCCCAATCCAGCAGATACTCACCCTTTCTTACATCTACAGGAATAATAAACATCAAAACGCCTCCGGCCATCGCTATTACTGTGTCATTTAGCACATTAGAGCCGATCAGGTTATTGATCGGTTGCCTTATTATCCAGCAAATGGCTGTCGTAACAAAGACGATGGTAACGGTGATTTCTTCTTTTGAAATAGCACCCAGCGCTTTGATTTTGCCATGAATAAGCTGCTCTGAGGCCTCAAAGTTTTTAATACCGCTGGGATAAATTATTTTGGTCATCAGAAAATAGGTGACGCTGATTAAAAAAACGCCTACCGGAAAACCTATCACCAACCACCTGGTGAAGGTAAGATCAGTTTCCAGCAGATCCCTGACATAGGCAATGGAAACCACATTGGGCGGAGTTCCGATAATGGTCATAGCACCTCCGATATTGGCTGCGTAGGCAATTCCCAATAATAAACTCAAGGCAAACCGGCGAAATGATTTTGTAGCTTCGGGAGCTTCTTCCGCTCTCAGTAAACTGATGACAGACATCGCAATAGGCAACATCATCACCGTAGTGGCTGTATTGCTGATCCACATACTGATAAAAGCTGTGGATAACATAAAACCCAATATGATTCCATCAGGGTGGGTGCCGGTCAGTTTTATCAGGTTTAAAGCAATCCTTAGGTGAAGATTTCTTTTTTCCAGTCCCAGGGCAATCATAAAGCCGCCCATAAATAAAAATATTACCGGATGGGCATAAGACGCAGCAGCCTCCTTGATTTCAAAAATACCTATGAGTGGAAACAACAAAAGCGGTATCAGGGCGGTAACAGGCAGAGGAACGGTCTCGGTGATCCACCAGGTAATCATCCATGCAGCAACACTGATCACCTTCCATGCTACAGGATTCAACAGTTCAGGTACCGGTAAAAAGTTAATGCAAATAAATAAAACCGGGCCAAGCACGAGGCTGAATAATTTGACAGGTTTTGCAGGAAGTGTTTTTGTCAAGGCAATTGAAATTGAGAAAAACTAAAAATATGAATTTTTCTCCAATTATAAACTTGTTCCATTATTTTCGCATTCTTTCACATTTTCATATATTTCGAAATTAACTAAAACACAACTTATGCAAAACCTCAACGAAATCCTGCAAATAATCGACGGTTATTTAGGTGGTGGTGATTGGTTTGTATTTCTGCTGCTGGGAGTGGGATTGTTTTTTACACTTTACCTGAAATTTCCTCAAATAAGATTTTTTAAACACGCCTTCCGCATTGTCCGTGGTAAGTATGATAAAGTGGGCGATGAGGGTGACACCTCACATTTTCAGGCCCTCACCACGGCATTGTCGGGAACGGTAGGTACAGGAAACATAGGGGGGGTGGCGCTTGCTATTTCACTGGGTGGTCCGGCTGCGTTGTTTTGGATGTTAGTGACAGCTTTTTTGGGTATGACAACCAAATTTGTAGAAGTAACGCTCTCACACAAATACAGGGAAAAAGCACAGGATGGAAGTATTGCAGGAGGACCTATGTATTACATGAAAAACAAGTTAAATGCAAAATGGATGGCGGCCATTTTTGCAGGGGCTACCGTGTTGTCTTCCTTTGGTACAGGCAACATGCCTCAGGTCAATAATATTGCCGGGTCAATGTTTGCAACCTTTGGGATCGACCAAATGATTACAGGTGGCGTACTGGCAGTATTGCTGTTTTTTGTGATAGTTGGAGGAATTAAGAGAATTGCGGCTGTTACAGAAAAGCTGGTACCTGGGATGGCAGTTCTTTATTTCATGGGCGCTTTTGCAGTAATCTTTTACAACTTAGGTAACATAATACCCTCCTTTACTGCGATTTTTGCTGATGTTTTCACCGGCTCAGCGGCCACCGGAGGCTTTTTGGGAGGATCTTTCAGTTACGCTTTTAACCGGGGTGTCAACCGTGGCTTATTTTCCAATGAAGCAGGTCAGGGTTCTGCACCTATCGCCCACGCCGCTGCCAAAGCGCATGAACCGGTTTCGGAGGGAATGGTGGCCATTCTGGAACCCTTCATTGACACAATTATCATCTGTACCATCACAGGTTTGACATTGCTGGCCTCAGGCGTCTGGAGTGAGAAACATCAAACTGAGTTTGAATTTGCCGAAATCAAGGTGCTGGACCGGATGTATGACGAGAGCAATGCCTCGGATAAGGCCTCATTAGCCGATTACTTGCTGAATCGGGCTAAAGTACCACTTTATAGTGGAGAACTGACAGTCAACAATGGCATGATTACAGATCAACTTACCATTTTGCACAAGAGATCTGTGGCAGAAGATATCAAGGTCGCCCTCAACGGGGCACCCTACACCGGAAAGTTGGCCATCACCTATGGCAACATTGACAATACAGGAGTTGTCATAACAGGCAAATCGCTGGTACACAGTGCGGAACTGACGACAATCGCTTTCAAAAAAGGTTTTTTCGGTGATTTCGGGCAATACATCGTTTCCATAGGATTGCTGTTGTTTGCCTTTTCTACCGCAATATCCTGGTCCTATTATGGTGACAGGGCCATGACCTTCCTGGCCGGATCAAGATCTGTGGTTTACTACAGGTTGGTTTATGTAGCCGCTTTCTTTTT
Source organism: Agaribacillus sp. DX54 (assembly GCF_056858335.1). Lineage (NCBI taxonomy): Bacteria > Pseudomonadati > Bacteroidota > Cytophagia > Cytophagales > Splendidivirgaceae > Agaribacillus > Agaribacillus sp. DX54. The sequence continues at coordinate 124,579 of NZ_JBXEQE010000017.1, read as the reverse complement.
TGCCTCTTTTGCAGATACAGCCATTATCTGGACCATGGCGAATATTGCCATTGTATTGATGACTGTTCCAAATCTTATTGGTATATTTCTTTTAAGAAAAGATATGAAAGACACCCTCGATAAATATTGGGTGGATTTCAGGAATGAATGGGGCAAAGAAGATCATGATAAATAACGCTGAATAAGGGCGATGGGCGCATCCAAGGTAATACATAAATCCATACAAAAAGTTGACAGGCAGAAGCTGGTGCAGGAAAACGACCTGCTGGCTGTGGAGGAACCCCTTGAGATACGGTTAAAATATTCCTCGGGCGAAGAAATATCGGAAAGAAGCCTTTCCGTAACGATGCGCACACCGGGGAATGATTTTGAACTGGTAGCAGGGTTTTTGTTTGCCGAGAGTTTAATTTGCTCCTACAAGGATATTGAAAAAATATACCATTGTCCTCAGGTTAAAAGTGAAGAGGAACGGGAAAATGTGATCATTGTGAAGGTTGGCCCGCATGTTACCCCTGACATGAAAAAAACAGAAAGGCACTTTTACACCACCTCGAGCTGTGGGGTTTGTGGAAAATCTTCCATTGAAGCCTTAAACTTCAGGGTTGGGCAACATCCACCAGAATCATCCGAGAAAGTAGCACAATCGTTAATCTACAGTTTGCCTGAAACATTGAAAAGGCATCAGTTGGTCTTTGAGTACACCGGAGGGCTGCATGCAGCGGCTTTGTTTGATTTTTACGGGCAACTGTTGTTCCTTCGTGAGGATATAGGAAGGCATAATGCCCTGGATAAAGTAATCGGGGCCGGGCTTTTTGAAAAGCTTCTACCTCTCAACAACTGCGTATTGGTGTTAAGCGGGAGAATAGGATTCGAACTGGTGCAAAAAGCTGTAGTCGCCGGTATTAACCTGATTGTTGCTATCGGAGCCCCTTCCAGCCTGGCTGTGAAAACAGCCGAAGCATTTGATGTTACTTTGATCGGTTTTGTAAAAAAGGATCGTTTCAACATTTATACTGGAAAACATCGAATTACTTTGTAAATTGGTCTTGTTAAGATAGTCATTCACGGCTCAACAAGCGTGCATCGATGGAAGAAGAAGCTAAAAACCAGGAAAATTTTCAGACCTCGCGGAAATTTACCGGATTGAAAACGGGCAAACCCAAAAATATGGCAGGTGGGGTGCAAGCAATAGTCAGTTCGTTGAAACATGTGATAGGGGAGCTGGGAGTGCCCCAGGGAGTCAGGTCGATGTTGTCTGTCAACCAAATGGACGGGTTCGATTGCCCCGGTTGTGCGTGGCCCGATCCTGATGACCAGCGTTCCGGGCTTGGTGAGTTTTGTGAGAATGGTGCCAAAGCCGTCGCCGAAGAAGCTACAAGCCGTAAGGTAGGGCCGGAGTTTTTTAAAAAGTATACTATCGATGAATTAGGTAGCCAATCCGATTTTTGGCTTGGAAAAAGTGGCCGATTGACGTACCCTATGATTTTAAAGCCCGGGCAGCAGCATTATGAAACTATTACCTGGCCGAAGGCTTTTCAACTGATTGCCAATTCATTAAATGGCTTAAATTCTCCCAATGAGGCCATTTTTTATACTTCTGGCCGTACGAGTAATGAAGCGGCATTTTTATACCAGTTGCTTGTAAGAAAATTTGGCACCAATAATTTGCCTGATTGTTCCAATATGTGCCATGAGTCAAGTGGGGTAGCCTTGTCTGAAACGTTGGGTATTGGAAAAGGGTCGGTGAAGCTGGAAGATTTCGATAAAGCCGAACTGATTGTGGTATCAGGACAAAACCCAGGCACCAATCATCCGCGGATGTTGACTGCCCTACAGAAAGCCAAGAAGCACGGAGCAAAGATCATCACCATCAACCCTTTAAAGGAAACCGGGTTAATAAAGTTTAAACACCCGCAGCACCTTTCGGATATGCTGGGCGCTCCGACCACCCTCACTGATTTGTATCTGCAGGTAAAGATTAATGGCGATGTGGCTTTGATCAAAGCGATGATCAAACTTTTGATAGCTGCTGATAAGGAAAGTGACGGTGGCGTAATAGACCACGAATTTATCGAGGCCAGAACACAAGGGTACGATGAACTGCTGGAAGATATCAAAAGGTATGATTTACAGGATTTGATCGGGGAATCAGGTGTAGAGGAGGGCAAAGTCAGGGAAGCTGTTTCATTACTGAAAGAAAAAAAGAGAATTATATTTTGCTGGGCTATGGGCTTAACCCAGCATAAAAACGCAGTGGATAATATTCGGGAAATAGTAAACCTGCTACTTTTGAAGGGAAGTATTGGCATTCCGGGCGCCGGTACCTGTCCGGTTCGGGGACATAGCAATGTGCAGGGTGACCGTACTATGGGGATATGGGAGCGTCCCAAAAAGGCATTTCTGGATAGATTGCAGCAAGAATTTGGATTTGACCCGCCAAGAACGCCTGGCCTTAATACAGTTGAAGCCATCCAGGCCATGGCTAAGGGAAAAGCCGGTGTTTTCATCGGATTGGGTGGCAACTTTTTATCCGCAACGCCAGACACTGCCTACACTGCCAGGGCTTTACAAAACTGCCTGCTTACCGTTCATATTTCAACCAAGTTAAACCGCAGTCACCTGGTAACCGGCAAGACCGCATTAATATTGCCATGCCTGGGCAGGACTGAAAAGGATTTACAAAATGGAAAGCCTCAATTTGTGAGTGTTGAAAATTCTGCAGGAGTAGTCCATAAGTCAATTGGTAACAAATCGCCTGCATCGCCCGACTTGTTGAGCGAACCTAAAATAGTTGCTGAAATTGCCAAGGCCTTGTTTCGCGATGATCCATCCATTGACTGGGACATTATGGTAAATGACTATGATCATATAAGAAACCATATAGCCAGGGTTATTCCCGGATTTGAAAACTATAATGAGCGGGTGAGAAAACCGGGCGGATTTTATCTGCCGAATGGTGCCCGGGATCGTGTATTTAAAACAAATACCGGGAGAGCCCGCTTTACTATCAACCGGCTGGCGGATCATCATTTGAAGGAAAGTGAGTTTATTATGATGACCATCCGAAGTCATGATCAGTTTAATACAACAATTTATGGATTAAATGATAGGTACAGGGGAATTTATAATGAACGGAGGGTAGTTTTGATGAATCATCAGGATATGCAGGATGCCGGTCTGAAAGCCCGGGATGTTGTTGACCTGAAAAGCCATTTTAAAGGTCGTGAGCGGGTAGCTGACCGGTTTCTGGTTGTTCCCTATGACATCCCAAGACAGTGTATAGCCACCTATTTTCCCGAAGCCAATGTGCTGGTGCCGGTGGATAATTTTGCGGATCATAGTCATACTCCGGCATCGAAATCGGTTGTGGTGACGATGGAGAAGCGTGTGGGGGTGTAAGAGCGTGGTACTAGGGGGTAGGGGAGTGAGGTGGCGAGTTACAGGCAACTCACCACCTGACCCCTGGAAAAACCTTGAATTCCTCAGGATTTAGCCCATGACAACAAAAATCATTAATTAAAGTCTTTCCCCGCTTCAAGCTGCTCTATATAACCCATCAGAAACTGCTTGTTGGTATCGGGTGCTTTTTCAAGGGCTATTCTTTCATGTTTTAAAGCCTTTTTGAAGTCGCCGATCGCTGAGTATCCCCTGGCCATGCCATGTGAGGCTAACCAGTGATCAGGCCATTTCTTGTTAAGCTTTTGAAATACTTCCAATGCTTTCATACCCTGACCGTTTCCGATTAGATACCTGCCATAGTCATAATAATTATTGGCATTTGCCGTGGGGTGCACAAGTGCTTCCTGCATCACGGTCTCCGCTTCATCACTTTTTCCCTTTGCACTAAGGATCTGGCTTTTTAGCTGCAGGTTGTTAAAGTTTTCCTGCCCAAAAAATGGCGCACTGATAGCGTTTTCAGACCATGCTAATGCCTCATCCAGGTATAAGTTGTTTTTTAACAGATAGCTAGCTGCGGAATTCCAGGACTGATCTGTAAACCCTTTGCTTCCTTTCAATTCCTCATTCAGACTTGCATAAACGATTTCCGGAACATCGAATTCTACTTTGAAGGGAAATCTTCTTTTTTCCCAATCCAGCACCACCATAGCTGATTTGTCATCAATATTTATAAAATCAAAGGTAAGACGTTCGGTCATGGATATTTCTTCAGTATTGATATCCACACGCAATACATCATTGGATTCATTGTAAAAGTAGCTGCCCCAGGACATGTTGTCTTTGGATAAAATCAAGGTAGCATCCTGATTTTCGCCAACGGCCAAAAATAAGCCATAAGTGCCTGCATCGATGGGTTTACCCTCAACTGTAGCACCATGTGAGAAAGTGATGGTAGTGTTTTCATTAGCTCCGGCGCGCCATGGAGACGCTTTTGCTGGTCCAAATCCAAGGTTTTGAAACCCATTGTGAACCAGAGCACCCCATATCTCTCGTCCGTTGACGGCAGGTCTGGAGTACTTGATGGTAATTTTGGAAATGCCTATGGTCTGGCTAACCTTTCCTGCCGGACTAGCGGCCCTGGGCAAAGTTACGGTTTGCGCGGCTGTTTTGGCTGTAAAGAATGCTGCAGCCAGCAAAACACCTGTTAAGAGTACAGATTTTACTTTCATAATTTTAGGGTTAGTAGTTAACTTAAAAACTCAGACGTGTACGCTGATTATATTTTTGGCGTGCGAAACAACTCGTTCGATAATCATTATACGAACCGTTAAGACCAAAGGTGTTATTTTTATTTGAATGGAATTTTATTGCTATCAACGGTGATTGCCGGTGATCATAAGTGATTTGAAAAGGGGTTTAATGGTTTAATCGCCAGGTATCAAGCAGATGCAGGCGCTTTCTTAAATAAATCTGACTGAATAGATCATGGGTAAATTATGGTTCAGTGATGTCCAGTTATCCCCTGGTTATCTGATAGATAAATATTTCCGGTAGTAGTGCCAAAAACCAGGGTATCTCCGGTAATGTCCATGCCATGACGGTATACAATGTCATAACAGGCTTTTTGGGGTAAGCCGTTGGTGAGTTTTTCCCAGCTTTTGCCGCCATCCCTGGTGCGGCAAACCACAAGGGCACGATCAATGGCCAGCCTTTTTTCATCACTTACTGCCGGAACCACCCAGGCAGTATTTTCATCCTTTTCGTCCAGCGTAATTACAAAATCAAAATTAGCCACCCCATTTGGCTCTGAAATATCGTCCCAGTGATTAGCACCGTCGATACTCCTGAAAATACCGCAGTGGTTTTGCTGCCACATCACTTTTTGATTGATGGGGTGGGTCACCAGCAAATGCGGGTCCTGACCTACCTCACTGGCCGGATCAGGCAGAAAGTCTGCTCTCAGCCCCTTGTTTTTCGGCTCCCATTGCTGTCCGCCGTCCCATGTTTCAAATACCCCTGCGCAACTGATTCCCACATAACGGTGGTCATGGTTGTCTTTATCGACAATAATTGAATGTATTCCGGCATAGTCCCTGCCTCCTCCAAACCATTGTTCCTTCCTTGACGGATGATCCCAAAGGCCTCTTACCAGCTCAAAATTTTTTCCTGTATTTTTACTTTCAAACAAACCTCCCGGCTCAGTGCCAATCAGAACATGGTCAGCGTCCCCATTGACATGAGGCTGTAACACCCACAGATATTTCAGGGTGGCGGGCAAACCGTCTCTTATCTCGTCGTCTTCTGCATATTTGGGTGCATCTACCTCTTCCCAGTTGGCACCCTGATCCCTGGATATGTGCAGTTTACATCCCCAGTGCCCATGGTCCTGGCAAGCCCACCAGATTTTGTTATCCGGACTGGCCGTGGCATAGGATACAGGAATTCCATCGAAGCTTTCACCGGCATATTTCCAGTCTGATGAAGTCTTTTTGTAAATAACAAGTCCTTTTCTGGTACCGATGAGTAGGGTATTTTTTGTTGATGACATAGGTTTGGTTATTTTGTTTTAAGGATGTTAGCGTAAAGAGTTAAGGTACATTATCCTCCGGACAAAGCCTGCATAATGTATACTTCATCATGCTCACTCACCTTGTCAGCCAATGAAATCTTGTCCTCGATAATGGAATTGCCTATGAAAATATTCACATGTTTCCTGAGTGCGCCCTGCTCATCGATGATGTAGGATGACATTCTTGGATAAATGTCATCTAGTTTTTTAACAATATCCGCCACAGTGGAAGCTTCAATGTTAACTTCCTTTAATCCAGGATAAAACCGCTTCAATGCGTAAGTGAATTTTACAACCGGCACTGTTCAAAGTTTTGTTATTTGAAAACGTTCTGTTGAACGAAATGTGAATGGTGATTATTTCTGTCTTAAAAGTTACAAAATTTTGGTCATTTTAAAAAAGTTGCCTGAAAAACAATTCCACTACCTGCAACCACCAACCCTTTCCCACAAGCTTCACCCCCCCTCCACTCACACCCTCACCCTCACACCCAAACTCACACTCACCCTCAACTTCTGTATGCTTTAACAGCGATTCTATATAAAAACACACATATAGCGATGATAACAATCAATCCCGGCAGGCTGCCGAAGGTTTTGTCCGTAAGGGCCATAAAGTCGTCGGTCTCGGTGAGTACGATGGGGACGGCCAGACCTATACCGAGTAATGCCTCACCGGTTATTAATCCCGAAGCAAACAACAAACCCGTTCTTTCACTGCGCTGCTTGGCTACGGCGTGTTTTTCCACCTCCTGCAACCGGTTCTTTTGTTGATAGCGACCCACCAGCCATGCAATTACACCACCCAGCATGATGGCGCTGTCTAACTCAAAGGGCAGATACAAACCAACCGCTACGGCCAAGACGGGAATTCGCCACTCAGAGCCCCGGGCTTCCTGCATTTTATCCAATATGATGATCAAAACAGCTAGTGCCATGCCAATATATACCATGGTCCATGGCAGTCCTCCACCAAAAACACCAACGGCTACGCTTTGCATTAAGGTGGCCTGAGGTGCCTGGAGGGAATTTGGCTTATCGGCTGTCGGCGGGCCGAATCCATAGGCTTCATTTAATAAATCCAGGATCAGTGGCATGGCGAAAGCGGCGGCGATCACACCAACCATCTGCATAATTTGTTGTTTTTGAGGCGTAGCGCCGAGAATATAACCGGCCTTTAGATCCTGCATATTATCGCCGGCAATGGCGGCGGCACAACAGACCACTGACCCTATCAGTATAGCTGCCGCTGGTCCTTTTTCGGCGCCACTTCCCAGGAGGGCAAGCAGAATCAAAGAGGAGGTAAGGATGGTTGCAATAGTCACGCCTGAAATAGGATTATTGGAACTACCCACTAATCCTGCCATATAGCCCGCTACTGAGGCAAACAAAAACCCTGCAATGATCATAATAATGGCCATCAATCCTGAAATGGCTATCCCTTCAATTTCCCTCAGATAAATAATAAAAATCGGAACTACCATAGCTCCGATTCCAATAATTACCCATTGCATGGGGGTGTCCTTTTCCGTTCTCAGGATATTAAGCTGCCCCGATTTATTTTTAACAGCTTTAAGCCCGGCACTCAACGCCGATCCAATGGCTCCCTTAAGGCTTATCAGGGCCCATAGCCCACCTACCAGCATAGCCCCGACACCTAAAAACCGGATTTGAGAACTCCAGGTGGCACCGCCCAGCGCTGTGGCCTCTGCCCCTTCGGGATTACCATGCAAATAAAGATAAATGGGAATGGCTATCCACCAACTGATTACCCCTCCGGCAAAGACCAGCGTGGCGATTCTTAATCCAACGATGTATCCAACGGACATCAGGGCAGGGGAGAGGTTCATGCCGAAATACAAATAAGTCTTTTCAGCCGCAAATGTGGCCTTCTCAAAAACAGCATCCCATATTTTTAATCCTGATTCCGAAAGCTTTACCAGGGCACCGATAATGCCGCCCAAAGCCAGAAAACGGATGGCTTTGCCCCCTTCTTCCCCGCTCTTTAATACTTCAGATGTTGCCACACCTTCCGGAAATCGTAACTTTTGCCTCACGATCAGGGCCGACCTGAGTGGAATGGTGAATAAAACACCCAGCACACCACCGGCCAGGGCTATTAACGCAGTTTCCAGATAACTAAAACCAGACCAATAGCCCATCAGTACGAGGGCAGGAAAGGTAAAGATGACACCTGCAGCCAAAGCTTCGCCGGCAGATGCAGCGGTTTGAACAATGTTGTTTTCGAGTATGTTGTTTTTTTTGAATAATTTTAATAGGGCCATCGAGATGACAGCGGCCGGGATGGACGCAGAAACGGTTAAGCCGGCAAAAAGTCCCAGGTAGGCATTGGCGGCTGCCAGTGAGGCTGATAATACCGCTCCTAAAAAAAATGCTTTGATAGTAGTTTCCGGCAACCTGGTTTCCGGCTTAATGTAGGGCTTGTCGTTGTCTTTCATGTAGTCTTGTTAGTTTATTGATTAATGAGGAAATATATTGCATTATTACCTCATTAACAAACAGAACTACACCAGTTCCCTCAAATCGACAGGCACTACCCTGGATACACCCTGTTCTATCATGGTGATACCGTAAATGATGTCTGTGGTAGCCATGGTTCGTTTGTTATGGGTGACGATAATAAACTGGGAATCTTCTGAAAATTTGCGGATAATTTTATTGAATTTGTCAATGTTGGCATCATCCAGTGGTGCATCTACTTCGTCGAATATACAAAATGGGGCAGGTTTGAGCAGGTAGATAGAAAAAAGCAACGAAGTGGCCGTCAGGGTTTTTTCTCCTCCTGACAATTGATTGATAGAAAGGGGACGCTTACCTTTTGGCTGGGCAATGATTTCGATGGCTGACTCCAGCGGTTCGTCCGGGTTACTCAGTCTCAGATCGCAATTATCTTCTTCAGTGAAAAGTGATCTGAATACATAGATGAAATTCTCCTTGATTTTTTCAAAAGCCTGCAAAAAGGTCTCTCTGGCTACGGTATCAATTTCATTGATGGTTTCCAGTAATGATTCCTTGGCTTTGACCAAATCTTCTTTTTGGGTAGTGATAAAGACATGTCTTTCCCTGATTTCATCATAAGCCTCCATAGCCATAGGGTTGATAGGCCCCATTTTGTCCAGCCGGTCCTTTGCCTTTTCAATGCTTGCCCGAAGCGCTTCTTCTGTCAGTGCTGCCAGTTTTTCATCGGCTGTTTCCTGATTCATCACTTCATCGAGTTCGGTATTGAATTCGATAGAGAGCCGTTCTTTGACAGAATTTACCTGCAACCTGGTTTCATTGAGATGGTGTTGCAATTGCATCAGAATAGCGTCACTGTTTTCCCTGGAGCGTTGTATCTCCCTGATGGTTTTTTCAATTTCATCAATTTCCCCCCGTATCTGATAGTACTCTTTTTCCGCTTCGTTAACGGCACTTTCTATGCGCTCCTTTTCGCTATACATTTCAATTAACTCATCCTCATCCGATTCAGAGGTTTCCAGAAGCCTTTTGATCTCTGATTCATTGCCTTTTAACTCCAACTGGTTTTTACCAATTCGTTCATAACTATTATTATAAGTATCCTTTTTAAAACCTATCTCCTGGGTAATGCTGTCGACTTTGTTTTGTCTTTGGTGAAACAGGATGTTTTCCTGGTTGTAGGCAGAGGATTTTTGATTAAGGGTGTCATTTTGGGCTGTGAGGTCTTCTTCTAAAAAATGAAGTCTTTCCTCGATATCCTTCAACTGATCGTTTTCTTGTTGTACCTGTGGCCTTAGGGTGGCTATTTCTTCTGACAGGCCTTCCAAACCTGCCAATATATCTTCTTTTTTGTTGGCATTGCTGCTGAGCATTTCTTCAAACTGTTCATGCTTGGTTTTGAAGGATATGTACTCTTCATTGATCCGGTTTATTGCCTGCTGTAAATCTTCGAGAAGGTCTTTTTGTGTACTTTCTTTCAGCTTCTGGCGCTCAATTTGCTTTTCTTCCAGACTTTGCCTGATCTTTTCAATGCTTGAAGACAACCTCTTAATCTCTTTGCTGAGTTTTTCCAGGTTTTTTGCCCTTCCGATTCTTTTTCCTTCAAAAAGCCCCACCGAGCCTCCTGATAAACTATGTTTTCTTTTGGTAATCTTGCCACTTTTTGTAATGAAAATACTGTCGTTATCACCAGTAATCAGGTCATATTCGCCAGGTACGATGTAAACATTATCCAGCATCCATGCGATAAGTTTTGCGTATTTGCTTTCATATTCGACAATTTCAGTGGCAGGTAAGGCATTGTTATAGATTTTTCCTGCTGAGGGATGAAAATCTTTAAAACTTTCCAGCACAAAAAAGTTGGCCTTTCCTTTGGCCGCCTCACTTAACAGATTGATCGCCTTGTTAGCTTCCTCAAAGGTATTGACGATATAATAATTCATGTAAGGCTCCAGGTAGTTTTCAATCGTGATGCGATAGGCGGCCGGACAAGTAAGTACATCGGATAATAATGGGAAGTTTTTCCCCCATTCCGCCTGCTTTTTGAGAAATTTGATCGCTTCAGGAAATCCTTCGAGGTTATCTACCAGCGACTTGGTCAGATTATATTCATTTTGCAGGGCATCCAGCTTACGGCCTTGCCCGGTTAACTCGTCTTTGATTTGGCCGATGGTTCTGTCCAGTGATTCCACCCTGCCCTGAAGGTCTTCTTCCTCGGCCTTTATCTTGTTAAGCCGGTCACTTTTTGAGGCCAGATCAGCAGCCAGTCTTGTGGCCCTTTCCTCAAATTCAGCAAGGTTAGCACTTTGTTGTGTCGTGTCAGTAGTTGCTTTTTCCAGCTCTTGTTTAAGCGTAGAAACCTGCATTTCTTTGATTTCCAGTGATTTAGTGATCTGATAAACGGCGTTCTGCTTGCTTTTGTAGAGGGTATTGATTTCGTTTATCTGCTCCTGGCTTTTGCTGCTGTTGATTTTATGGTGATCGTAATCTTCTTTTAGGGTTTCGAGGTTTTTTTCTGTCTCTCTAAGCAGCTTTTCTGCCGTTTCTTTTTCTGTTTCCAGGCTTTTAATACTAAATGCCGCTCTTTCGTTGCTCTTTTTGTCTTGTTCTATTTGCTCTGTGAGACGATCGCTTTTGTCGTTTAAGTAACGTAACCGCTCATTTTTGATCTTCTTGTCACTTTCGTATTGCCTGATTTTATTGACATGTTCATTTAACGTTTTTTGCCTTGAGGCCAGGGTTTTTTCCCTGGTAATCATAGACGCTTTGGACTTTTCTACCAATGTCTCCTTCTCGGTAATCTGCCTGTTCAGGCTGATTTTTTTATCATTTTCAGCTTCAGTCTGTCGATCGAGTTCAGACAGCCGTTCCGTATGCTTGCTAAAAGATTTTTTAGCATATTCAATGCTACAGTTTTTATAATCCTCTTTAATCTGAAAATAGCGCTCGGTTTGTTTGGCCTGGCGTTCGAGTGACTTCATGTTTTTTTCGATCTCAAAGAGCAAATCTGCGACTCTTTCGAGATCGTCGTCGGTGCTGGAAAGTTTTCTCAGGGTTTCTTTCTTCCTGACCTTGAATTTTGAAATGCCTGCTGCTTCTTCAAATAAGGTACGCCGGGAGTTGTCCTTGTCATTCAGAATATCGTCTACCATTTTCAACTCAATAATGGCGTAGCTGTTGGAAGATATCCCTGTATCGAGAAACAGGTTGGTAATATCTTTCAACCGGCAGGTAACACCATTCAGCAAATACTCGCTTTCCCCGGATCGATAATAACGACGGGTAATAGTTAGCTGTGAATACTCGGTAGGCAACAGATTTTTGGTATTGTTAAATGTCAGGGACACCTCGGCCATTTGCAGGGCTTTGCGATGCTTGGTGCCATTAAAAATGATGTTTTCCATCTTTTCGGAGCGTAACATCCTGGTTTTTTGCTCGCCCAGCACCCACCTGATGGCATCTACCACATTGGATTTACCACAGCCATTGGGCCCGACAATGCCTGTAATCCCATTATCAAAATTTATGATAACCTTATCACCAAAACTCTTGAATCCCTTTATCTCTAATTTGATTAGTTCCATGCAGCCTTTTTTTTGCAAAGACAACAAATTTAAAATTATTTTATGAATTTGTTTCCCGGCCATTCAGAATAAATTTCCACTACCTGAAAACATAAACTGTCAAAATCGTGATTGTCATATTTTTATAATCGAAATAATCATAGTACATTTAACAGTAATTATGGATGATTTATCGACAATATTTTATATCATCGTAGCGATCATATATGTGATCTATTCAGCTATGAAAAGGGGAAAGCCAAAAAATTTGCCCCAAAACGGCCCGGATTCGCCGATTCCCGGTGATTTTGGAGAAGTAACCCAGGAGTCCCCACCGGGGAAAACCCAACGCCGTCCAAACTTTGAAGATCTGCTCAGGGAGTTTACTCAGCAGCAGGAACCGGAGGTGAAAGAAAAGGAAATAGCCGAAGAAGAGATTGACCAACCCGAGCCATTCTTCGAAACGGAAAGACCATTTGTTGCAGAAAGCAAGAAATCATCGGTTTATGATGAATTCCAAAATGTTGAAGTAAGTGAAGTGGATGTGCTTCGAGCTCCCTCCGTTTTTAAAGCCCAGGAGGACTACAACGGGAAGGATACAAGCAGGCTGGGTGTCGACATCAGGGAAATGTTGAAAAATCCCGATGGATTGAAAAAAGCCATTCTTCTTAACGAGATTATCAGGCCAAAATATTTTTAGTGGTTTTGGGGAAAGGTGACAACAACTGATGGGAGGGAGCCACCGGGATCGACAAACCTGGTTAACCAAGGCTAAATGTAATTGGTATCACCATCCTGACATTTACAGGAATACCACGTTGCCTTCCAGGTATCCAGTTTTCCGCATTTTGAATTACTTTTTTGGCTTCCTCATCGCAACCGGCTCCAATGCCTTTAATGACAGTTACATCGCTTAAACTACCGTCTTTTTCTACCACAAATTGCACAAAAACTTTTCCTTCAACACCCTTACGACGGGCCCCGGTTGGGTATTTAAGCCTTTTTCGTACGTAATCATAAAATGACTCCATACCATCCTTGGGAAAGGGCTGCTTCTCAACGATTGTAAAGACCTCATCCTTGACAAGGGAAGTCTTTTTGATGCTTGTTCCGGGCTTAGGGGATATTAAATCATGCATATCATTGTCTTTCCCTGGTATATTTCCAATTTCAGGAGGCCTGTCAGTATCCTGACCGGGCAGAGATGCATGTTCAGGCGATTCTTTGGAAGACAGGAGGTCCTTATAAGGGTCTTTATGAATGCTTTCTACGAGCGCCGGTGGTAAAAAGCTGCGGTAGACCAAATCAGAGGCCGCCCCCTGGTTAACACCCACCCCCATAATAAGTGTAAGTGACACGACCAGAGGTAATGCCATCAACAATTTATATAAACGGGTTTTTTTCCCATTCATTTTAATCATATCGATCCGGCGGTAGGCCTGCGATTTGTTAAAATAACTACCCATTGACAAATCCATTCGCTTGAATAGCTGCCTGACGATCAACTGGCCGTAGTGATAACCGTCAACGGTTTTGAGTACAAGGTTATCAGCGATGAATTCGTGGGTATCGGTAATGGATTTTTTGTATAACCTGATCAACGGATTAAACCAAAACAGCGCCCCGAGTATTTCGAAATAGATAATATCGTAGCTGTGCTTCTGTCTGATGTGGACCAATTCATGGTTTAAGATCTGCGATCTTTCCTGATCGGTAAATTCAATGCTGTTATCCCAGAACAAATATTTGAAAAATGAAAAAGTTGGCAATTTTCCGTCTGTATTGATCAGGTAGCAGTCTTTCCAGTACTTTATGTTGCACCTGTTGTGGGCAATAATCCTTTTTATCGCTAAAACCTGGATTAAAAACCTTCCAAGGAAAAGCACCACCCCGGTAAAGTAAATACCTGATAAAATTCCAGCCAGGCTAACATCAAACCAACGGGCTACTCCTTCGGAAACAAAGGTAATTTCCGGCAGATATATCACAGGGATTATGCCGGCTTGCTGCCATAGGGATGAGCCGAATAACCAATAAAAATTTACCAAAGGCAATGATAAAGCCAAAACAGAGGAAACCAGTAAGTAGGCCCTGTTGTATTGAAAGCAGGTTTCCCTCTTTAGAAAAACAAAGTAAAAACCATAGAAGATCAACAGGCAAAATGCCGACTGAAAAACATAGTTAATGACACTATTCATTTTTTTTCTTTTTTAGGTCGTCTTCCACTAATTTCATCAATGCTTCCACTTCATGGATATCCATATCATTGGATTTGGCAAAAAATGACACCAGACGCTGAAAGGATCCTTCAAAATAGTTGCCTACAAAGTTCTTCAGATAGAAGTTCTTATATTTGTCTTTGCCAATCAAGGGAAAGTATTCATGTGTTTTGCCATAGGCTTTATAGCCTACAAACCCCTTTTTCTCCAGAATTCTGACAATGGTGGAAACAGTATTGTAGGCAGGTTTTGGTTCCTCCATTTTTGCTAAGATGTCTTTGACAAACCCTTTTTTTAATTCCCATAGAATCTGCATTACCTGTTCCTCTGCTTTGGTGAGTTCTCTCATAGTTAAAGGTTAACGGCTTAACGTAAAATTAAAGATAATATTTATCTGAAAGAATTAAGCATCGTCTAATTTAAAACCGATAGGGATTACCATCCTGACTTTCACGGCCTCGCCGCGTTGTTTCCCCGGGATCCATAAGGGAGAATTTTTGACAACTTCCACCGCGGCTTCGTCACAACCTCCACCAATGCCTTTGATGGCTTCTACATGGGTAATCTCTCCAAAGTCGTTGACAACAAACTGTACAAAAACCTTTCCCTGGATGCCTTGTTCCCTGGCCGACCTGGGATACTTCAAATTTTCGGTGACGTATCGGTAGAAAGCACGCATGCCTACTGTCGGTGCCGGCGGTTCTTCAACAACTGTGAAAATATCATCTACATCCTTCAACATGGCCATATCCTTTTGTGTAATGCCAATCGTGGCAATAGCCGCAGCCATTCTCGCCCTGTCGTCGATGGTGATTTCCTCGATCGACTGCTTTTGATAATCACGTAAAATGAAAACGGCCCGGGGAGGGTCACCCTCCTGCAATTCGGTGACTTGATAGCTGTGGGCATTGTACTTTTTCATGATTTCGTCAATCACGAATTGTGCTTGCTGGTTTTCGTCATTTTTTTCAGACCATTCATCATTGATTTTTTCCATGCTGCTAAGTGGTTCATCCTGACAGGCGGTAATAAGCAGCAAACAAATGATAATTGAGCAGATAGTTTTCATGGCTAATGTTTTTAATGATAAAGTAAACTACCTTACAAACATAAAACTAATAATTTAGTTTTAAAACTAAAATCATAGTTTTGTTCTTAAAACTTTAGTTGAGGTAGACAAATCCTGCAATCCTTTGTAAAATCAGTCCTGGGTAAAAGCAAAGCTGATAATATTAGCGCCCATTTTTAAGGCTTGCCGCCTTACTTCTTCAGGGTCGTTATAAATAGATTGGTCCTCCCAGCCGTTTCCGAGGTCACTTTCATAGGAATAAAAACACATCAGCCGGCCTTCGTACATTAATCCAAACCCCTGGGGAGGTTTTCCGTCGTGTTCGTGGATTTTGGGTAGGCCTTCGGGAAATTTAAACCGCTGATGGTAGATGGGATGGTTATAAGGAAGTTCAACAAATTCCAGTTCGGGGAATACCTTTTTCATTTCTAACCGGACAAACTGATCCAGCCCATAATTGTCATCAATATGCAAAAAACCACCGGATAGCAGATATTTTCTCAGGTTTTGAGCCTCACTTTGAGAAAAAACCACATTGCCGTGACCAGTCATATAGACATAGGGATAGAAAAAGATTTCAGGGCTTCCGACGTCTACTACTTTATCCTGTTCCTGTATGCTGGTTTTGATGTTTTCGTTACAAAAGGCAATCAGATTGGGGAGGGCAGTTTTATTGGCATACCAGTCACCACCACCATTATACTTTAATTTGGCAATCTGAATCGAGCTTCTTTGTGCCTGGGCAACTTCAGAGATTGCCAGCATGATGAAGACAGTGATGAGCAAGCATTTCTTCATATGGAAAGTTTTAAAAATCAATACGAACCACACGCAAGATAGTTGATTTTTTTTCACTTATTACATGAAATAAAGATAGTATGGTTCTTCAAACTTACAATCTTCAAAGGTGCTGGCCTGGGTATTTTGAAATAATATTTATTTTTGTTTTATCTTTAGAATTATTATTATTATTTCTTGTATAAAATCCAAAGCCCATAAACCGAGTTTTACCTGGAGTTTCACGTAATTTATGCCGGATTTCTGTTGGCAAAAACCAAATTCATGGAAAATCCGGAAAATTTGATCAGGAAAAAATAAGATCTTAGAAAATTTTATATGGATCAATCAAAAAAGTGCACATTTTCGGTAGTGGTTCCGGTTTACAACAGCGAACGGTCGCTGGAAGAGTTGTATCAGAGGCTTTCAGCTACCTTCGAAAAAATGGGAGCGTCATTTGAGGTCATTTTTGTCAATGATAAAAGTAGTGACACGAGCTATGCCGTGCTAAGGAAAATCCACAAGCGCTATCCTGAAAACACGACCATCATAGATTTGCTGAAAAATTATGGGCAACACAATGCCATTATGTGCGGTTTTAACTACAGCCGTGGCGCGTATGTGATCACGATCGATGATGACCTGCAAAATCCCCCGGAAGAAATCCCCGCTTTATTTAAAAAACTGGAGGAGGGTTATGACGTGGTCTTTGGAATTCCGGAGGAAAAAAACCACAAAGCTTATAAAAACCTGGGAAGTTTGATGATTCGAAAGTTGAACCGGAAAATCTTTCATCTGAAAGACAAAATGAGCTTTTCCAGTTACCGCATAATACGAAGAGAGGTCGTTGACGAAGCCAAAAGTATTAAAACACCATTTCCTTATATCTCGGGAATGCTTTTGACAATAACCACCTCGGTGACCAATCATAAGGTAGAGCACCTGGCCAGGAAATACGGCCGGTCAAATTACAACCTGGCTAAATTAATACACCTGTCGTTTAACCTGTTAATAAATTACTCCTCCATACCGCTCCGGATAGTTGCAGTTTTTGGCTTTACGATTTCTATCATTTCATTAATCATTGGTTTGGGCTACATTTTCAAGCAACTGTTTATCGGCAAAGCCCCCGAGGGATGGACCACGCTGATCGTCTTTATTTCTTTCTACAATGCCCTGTTTTTAGTTTTCTTTTCTATTCTCGGTGAATACATTTCAAGGTTGCTCAAAGAGTCTTCAAAAATCAGTCAATTTGTGGTAAGAACAGTACATTATCGAAAGGGATCGTCTGATCCACGTCAGGAAGTGGCTTCTTCGCAAATAAATGTAATTGACGAATGAAAAAAATCTTGATATTGGGAGCGGGTGTCTATCAACTTCCTTTAATCAAAGCTGCTAAATCCATGGGATTAGAAGTGGTCGTTACCAGTGTAAAAGGTAATTATCCCGGATTTGCGCTGGCTGACCGGATATATTTTGAGGACACCACCGATGAAAAAGAAATATTTAATATTGCCAGGAAAGAAAAAGTCGATGGCGTTTGTACCTCAGGAACCGATGTGGCTATGAAATCACTGGGCCTGGTGGTGGACGAACTGGGATTGGTTGGCCCATCCTATCAGGCAGCAATGGCCTCTTCTGACAAGTTGGTCATGAAGTTACTTTTTCAGGAAAATGGCATTAAGAGTGCTGAATTTAGAAAAATCAGTAATTTACATGAATCCTATGAGGCATTTGATGCTTTACAAAAGCCCGTTATATTCAAGGTACCGGATAGCTCGGGTAGCCGGGGGACAATAAAAGTAGAGGATAAATCTGAGATTCCTGAAGTCCTCGAGAAATTAAAACAAGTGACTGCCAAGAAAGAATTTATTGTAGAGGAGTTTATTGAAGGAATAGAGTTTGGCGCCCAGGCGTTTGTACAAAACGGTGAGATTTTGTTTGTCTTGCCCCATGGTGACATGTTGCACCAGGGAAAGACTGTGGTGCCTGTGGGGCATTACATGCCATTTGAGATGTCCCTGCCAGACCTGCGTGAGCAGATGGAAAAAGCTGTCAGGGCATTGGAAATGGATCATTGTGCCATTAATGCAGACCTGATTTTAAGAGACGGAGAGATTTATTTTTTGGAATTGGCGGCAAGGGCCGGTGCGACCTGTTTGCCTGAATTGGTTTCCATTTATTATGACATCGACTATTATGAATTAATCATCAGGGCTGCTATGGGAGCGCGTATCTCTCAACAGTTTTGTGGAAATCAGGTTTGCGGAGCAGAAATTCTAAAAGCCCCTAAGTCAGGGATTATTACACAGGTGGATCTGAAGGTGGAACCGTCTGACAAGATAGTAGACTGTTCGCTGGACTATGAACCGGGTGATAGCGTGAATAAATTTGAGGTCGGGCCCGACCGGATCGGCCAGATTATTGCTAAGGGAGACAGTTTGGAAGAAGTATTTAAGACCCTTGAAAAAGTAAAAAAACAAATCCATTTATCCATTCAATGAGTTAGATGAAAATACCTTTTAACAAGCCGTATTTTACGGGAAACGAAACCAAATACATTGAGCAGGCAGTAAAATCCGGCAAAATATCCGGGGATGGTATTTTCACCAAAAAATGTCATGAATTCTTTCAGGAAAGATTTGGGTTTAAGAAGGTTTTGCTGACAACCTCCTGCACCGATGCGCTGGAAATGGCGGCTATATTGATCGATACCCGTGCAGGGGATGAGGTAATCATTCCTTCTTATACTTTTGTTTCTTCAGCCAATGCTTTTGTGTTGAGAAATGCCAGAATTGTGTTTGCCGATAGTAACCATGAAAACCCTAACCTCGATATCAGGCAGATCGAGCCGCTTATCAATGAGAAAACAAAAGCCATTGTGGTGGTTCATTACGCCGGTATGGCCAATGATATGGAGAAAATCATGGAATTAGCCCAAAAACACGGATTATATGTCATAGAAGATGCCGCCCAGTCCATTGACAGCTATTATTTAGAGCAGCCTCTTGGTAGCATAGGTGATCTGGCTGCGTTTTCATTTCATGAGACCAAAAATATTATTTCCGGCGAGGGGGGAATGTTGGTTATTAATAATGATAAATTCATGGACCGGGCAGAAATTATCAGAGAAAAAGGTACTAATCGCTCCGCATTCTTTCGCGGTGAAATTGACAAGTATGGTTGGGTCGATATAGGTTCTTCGTTTTTGCCTTCCGACGTCACAGCGGCCATTTTATTTGCCCAACTGGAGAATTTGGAAAATATCCAGCAAAGGAGAAAAGAAATCTGGGAAAATTACTACCGGGGTTTATCAGCCCTGGCAGAAGAAGGTTTTATCAAATTACCGGTAATTCCCGAATACGCCACCAATAATGCGCACATGTTTTATATGCTCTGCCGTACGGAAAAGGAGCGTAAAGGCCTGATAACTCACCTGAAAAAGAAGGAAATATTGGCAGTTTTTCATTATTTGTCCCTGCATAAGAGTACCTATTTCCATAAATTTCATGACCAAAGGCCGTTGCCCATGACTGATTATTACAGTGATCATCTTTTGCGCCTGCCATTTTACTATGATTTAAAGCAAAGTGACCAGGATTTGATTATTGATTTGATCTGCCAATTCTATCACAGTTGCTAAAACATCCAACAGACAACAAATGCAAGAATTATTCAAAAAAAAACCTTATTTGTCGGTAGCGCTGGTATTCTTTATTGTCTACATTTTTTCGTTAACATTCGTGTATGTCGAAGGTGATGATGCTTCTACCGTAGCTTATCATGCCTTGGGAAGGGATGCTGATTTTCAGGAACCCTACAGTCCATACCATGGCATGATGGATTTTGTGCTTGGCTTTTTGCCGGCCCATGAGCCCTTGCTGAGGTATGTTTCCATTACCTTATCGGCAATTTCAGCCCTGATTTTTGTAATACTATCGCTGAAACTGATTGCCGCCTGGGTTCCCGGGGAATCACATAAAAATCTTGTCTATTTCATTCCGTTGTTACCGCTGATAGCGCCTGAATTGTTGTTTTTCGGCCTGATTTATATGCCCTCTACTTTGGCGATGTTGCTGATTCTGACCGGGCATTTAATGGCCAGGCAGGCTTTTAGCGAATCTGATCAAAACCCCTGGAAGTTCATCCTTTCCCTGCTTCTGTATGGCTTGGGTGCATCTTTTCGCTGGGATGTGGCCATTTATGGCATTGTCATTTTTGCGGATATCTTTTTTGTTGTATGGAATAAGCAACAATGGAATTTTCCTAACCTGCTAAAACTAGGAATATGGTCCGTACTGGCCATTGTTTCCGTAATCCTTTTCATCTATATTTCAGGATACCCACCTACCAGGATCGTTGAGGTGATTACCTGGGCCAAGGATTATCTGGGGGCCAAAGAAGGTAGCACTTTCAAGCGGATTGGCGTATTAATTTCATTGCTGACGCCCGCTTTCCTCTTTTGTTTGGGGGTTGGATTGATCAGGTTGATTGCTGAAAAAAAATGGCCGTTTGTAATTCTGGCTGTAGCCGGCTTTTTGCCAAAGATTTATCTGGGCTTCACCTATTTACCAAAAGCGCTTATCATGGTGTTGCCTGGTTTGTTTCTGGTCGTCTATTATGGTTTTGATTTCATTTGGAAAAAAAGCGCGTCCTATCTGAATTATGCGGATGGAAAAGTTGCCGTGGTTAAAATGCTGTTTTTATCGATAGTGGCTCTTCCCTGGATTGTGGGGGTTAAAATCAACACAGGCACTAGTTCCAGGGGTCCTGGGTTTGAAATCAGTTATAAAGAAAACTCAGATTTTGATAAAACCAAATCGCTCGACACCAACCTATCCATTAGTGGTATAAAACCGGGGGTGTTCTCAGGAGGCTTTCCCATCCCAACCCCTGAGGGGCCACGACCGGTGTGGGGTTATGGTGCCGTTTTTATGGGTGGCTGGCGTGCTTTGGTGAAAGGTATAGATAATGAAAGGGACCAGGTGATTTTGTTATCACAGCAAGAAAACCTGCCTGTACTGCAAAATAATGACTACAAATTGGTGCTCGTCAACCTGTTACGTAACGGATATGTTGAACCCAGGCCTGTTTTTGAGCATGATCTTTACAAAGTCAGAACCTTAAAAAAAGACGATTCCACCATGCAGTTGTTTCACATTAAGTCACAGGAACTCAACCATCAATCAACCTTGCTACAAATCAGTGAAATGATTGGCCACCGACAATTTATTTGCTGGTTTTTATCTGGTTCGGACATCATCGGCTTAAAAAATACCTATCCGGGGCAGGTGCAGATCCTTGGGCCCTTCTCAGCCAGATTTGATCTTAGCAGCCTGAATTAACTATCATGTTTTCAATTATTTATGGAATAATGGCTTTATCCTTACATGAAGGTTAATATATTTTCTTTAAATTATATAATATCCTAATTTTGACTGGCTTTTTTATGGCCGGATAGTAAGTCTGATTTGTATGCTACTTGAATACTTTCATTTCACCAGATACATCAAGCCGACCTGGTACTTCAATCTCAAACCAACGAAGGGAAATACCCCTTACTGGCTTGAATACAATCAATTAGAGGCTAATGAAAAAAGTATTATCGAATATGACGGTACCTTTGACAGCCATAGTGCCACACTGCTTGACGCGGCTTTTCAGGCGTGGAACAGAGGTATAATGTCCCATCAACCTCAAAAAGCGCTTACACGGGAAAAGTTAGTTGACAAGCCCAGCCTTACTGATAATTACAGGTTTGTGCGAAAGTATTTTAACCCGGCCTGGTCATTATACATTCTGTTTTTGAGGTTAATAACCTTCCATAACCCATTCAAAGAGTTGCCGGCTTTTTTTAAAGGTGCCAAAACAAGCAAGACCCATCTGTTCAGTCCGTTTCACAAGCATGAAGGTTACTTATCATACAAAGCCCGTATTTTAGAACAAAAACCTGGTGTCAGTATTATTCTCCCTACTTTAAACAGGTATAAATACCTTAAAGATGCCTTGCTGGATCTGGGTAACCAAACCATTCCACCCCATGAAATCATCGTAATCGACCAAACCGATAACCCCGATAAGGCCTTCTATGATCAGTTTCCGCAATTACCGCTCAAGCTGATTTTTCAGGATCAAAAGGGGCAGTGGCTTGCCAGAAACAGGGCCATTCAGCAATCGGTTGGTGATTATATACTCATGTTTGACGACGACTCCAGGGTTGATCCTGACTGGACCGCTGAACATTTGAAAGGCCTGGAGTATTTTAATGCGGATATTTCCGCAGGGGTATCCTTATCGACTGTAGGAGCTGCCATACCTGAAAACTACAGTTATTTCCGCTGGGCTGATCAATTTGATTCAGGCAATGCAATGATCAAAAGAAACGTGTTTGAAAAAGTGGGCCTGTTCGACCGCCAATATGACGGGCAGCGAATGGGTGACGGTGAATTTGGTTTACGGGCCTACTTGAATGGATTTTTAAGCATTTCGAACCCTTATGCCAAAAGAATTCATCTCAAGGTGCCAAGTGGAGGCTTAAGGCAGATGGGCAGTTGGGACGGCTTCAGACCCAAAAAGCTCCTGGCCCCGAGGCCTATCCCTAGTGTATTGTTCCTCTTTAGAAAATATTTCGGAAAAAAACTGGCGATTTATTCCCTGTTGAATTCAGTACCCCCCTCCATTATGCCCTACAAATTCAAGCGAAACAAGTTCATGCTGCTGCTTGGGGCAATCATCAGCATCTTTGTATTCCCGCTGGTTCTGTTTCAGGTCAACAAATCCTGGAAATTGTCGTCCAAAATGATATTTGAAGGAGATAAAATTGAATGGCTCAGCTAACGCATTCCCTTAAAATCCTGCAGGTCATTGATCGTCTCGATGCCGGAGGTGCCGAAAGGGTGATGGTCGACCTTTCCAATATACTATGCAGAAACGGACACCTGGTAACTACGATAGCAATTTTAGATCATGGACTTCTTGGAAATGACCTGGACAAGAACATTACAAAGGTGGATCTTAGGCGCACTTCACGGTTCAGTTTCCGGCCCATGAGGACTTTAAGCCGCCAGGCAAAAAATCATGATATTCTCCATGTTCATATGCGCCATAATTTGAAATATGTCTGGCTGGTTAAAATGCTGTTTCCGTTTAAGGCCAAAATTATTTTTCATGATCATTATGGAAAAATCAATGTTGACCAGACTGTTCCAGTCTCGCTAAAATGGGCTCTGGGCAAGGCTATCTATATCGGTGTAAGCAAACAACTGGCTGACTGGGCCAGGGAGAAAGCCGGACTGCCCTGGGATCAGGTGTTTTATTTGTCCAATATTATCATCAGAAAAGATGTGAAAACGCCTTCAGTTCCGGAAAGCGAAGGTATAAGGCTGGTCATGGTATCAAACATAAGAAAAGAGAAAAATATTGAGTTTGCCATAAAAATAGCTAAAAAGTTATCGGAAAACGGAGAGACAAATTTAACCATCTATGGCCAGATTGTGGATCGGGGCTATTATGATCAGTTGAAAGGCACCATAGAAGGTTTGGGAATAGCCGACAGGGTCAGCTTTGTACATGATTGTATGGATATACAGCCTGAATTACACCGGTACAACCTCGCTATACACACAGCAAAATCCGAAACCGGACCCCTGGTGCTTATTGAATATCTATGCCAGGGATTGCCATTTATCAGCTTTCGAACCGGTGAAGTAATCGATCAACTAAAGGAAGAGATTCCGGATTTCATTACAGACAATTTTGAAGCAGATGCCTGGATACAACGGATCAGACACCTACAATCCATGAACAACAGGGAGGAACTGGTTAATCTGTACAGAAAATATTATTCCGCTGAAAACTACTATCGACGATGCATGAAAATCTACGAAAAAAGCCTGACCTGTTGATTGTATCGGATACGCCTATGTGGCAGGTGGATGGTAAAAATCTGGCATTTGAGCCCGTGGTCAGGGAGATAGAGAATTTTTATCCACTTTTCGACAAGATTACCTGGATAGGCTTTAAACACGAAAAAAATAAGATGCGGGATAGTGCGGTAACACTGAAAAATGCCCGTGTAAAGTTTGTATTTCTGAATAATATTGGTGGAAAAAGTTTAATCGGCAAGTTGAAAATTCTCTTGAAAATCCCTGTTTACTTTTACCGGGTTTACCACCATATTAAAAAACATGATGTCATACATGCCAGAGGGCCTTCCATTCCGGCTTTTTTTACTTTGATGATTGCTGATTTTATCACCAGACCGGTGTATTGGTACAAATATGCCGGTAACTGGGAGCTTGAAAACCCACCGTTATCCTACAAATTGCAAAAAGATTATCTCAAGAAGCATAAAAAAGTAATAGGAACAATTAACGGCTACTGGCCCGGACAGCAAAAGCATTTGATCAGCTTTGAAAACCCTTGTTTTACCGGCCGGGAATTGCAACAGGCAAAGGAAACAGCGATTTCCAAATCATTTTCAGGAGACTTGGATTTGTTGTTTGTTGGGCGGATTGAAGAACGAAAAGGCTTTGACCGGTTGCTAAGTGCTTTGGCGGACTTCAAACCGGGGTCAGGTCTGGGTACCGTCTATTTTGTTGGTGGGGGGATCAAAAAAGCGCATTTTGAAAAACTGGCGGAAGAGATGCTGGCTATCGATTATGTGTTTACCGGTCCCCTTAAGCGTGAAGCGTTGAATAATATCTATAGTAAGGCACACATTTTTTGTTTACCTTCCCTGTCAGAAGGTTTTCCAAAGGTGCTGGCCGAATCGGCGTCCTTTGGTTGCATACCGGTTGTGTCTGATTTGTCCTGCATCGGCCAGTATATCATACATGGCAAAAACGGGTTGTTACTGAAGGAGATTTCTCCTGAGGAAATCAGGGAATGTCTGGTATGGATACTTGCGCATAGGGAAAGTTTAAAGGCTATGTCACAGCGTGTTAACGGAATCACGGATAAGTTCACCTACGAATACTATAATGAGCGCATCCGGAATGATATTTTAAGCCATCTGGCTTAATTATAAGAATTAAAGTTATTACACCTTACAATTTTTATTAATTTTGAAAGTGTAATTATGAGAGAAGTTTGCAGGAAGTAATCTCCTGTAGTTTTGAATATTGTATTCGATGCAAGAAAACAAATTTCAGACGCTGATAATATTGGCCCTCCATGCCGTGATGGGCTATGTATCGATTCAATCTCCTCTGTTTTGCATGATATGGGGTGTTGCCATTCTGGTAATTGGCCTTTACGTGATTCTCAAAAACAATAATGCCAATAATGAAGCAGCCCTTTATGCTGCCTACTGGGTAGGAATGGAGATTTTGTTGCGTATGAATAAAGGAAGCCTGACCTACGAAAGCGGTAAGTATGGCGTAATTATACTTTTAGTAGTGGGACTTATGGCGGAAGACCGTCCATTCAGATTTCCAAGGCATTTTCTGGTGTTTTTTCTATTGTTACTACCTGCACTTACGGTAATTGAATTTGAAAGTGCCAGCAGGGCCAGGAAAGACGTATTATTTAACTTATCCGGGCCTTGCAGCCTGGTGGCTTCCGCGGTCTATTTTTATAAAAGGGAAATGACCCAGGCCCAGCTAAACCAACTATTTTTATTTTTTATTATGCCCATATTCGCCCTGGCCGTGGTACTGTTTTTCAAAACCCCGGACCTGAGCGAAGTGACTTTTACACTCAATTCCAACAGGGCACTATCCGGTGGTTTTGGCGCCAATCAGGTTTCGACAGTGCTTGGGCTGGGGATATTTATTGTGGGACTTTCGCTGTTTTCCGGATATAGGATGACGGGTTTCAATGTGATCGATGTTGGATTGGTGGCCCTTTTTGGCATAAGGGGCCTGCTGACCTTTTCACGAGGTGGTATAATCACCGCCATAGGTGCCCTGTTTGTGGCCATATTTATCTTTGCCACCAAAGCCAATAACCCTCAGTTGGTCAAAAAACTATTTGTTACAGGCATCTTCGTCATACTTGCCGGATTGATAGTTTTCAATTATACGAATGAACTTACCGGGGGCTTTTTGAAAAGGCGCTATTCCAATGAGTCGTCTGTGAATGGGAAAAAAAGGGATTTTACCACCGGCAGATTAAAGATATTAATGTCCGAGCTGGAAGCTTTCGGCGAATATCCGATTCTGGGGGCTGGCATAGGTATGGGGAAATATTACCGTGTGAAACATGGAAGCAAAGCCCTGGCCTCACATACAGAGTTTAGCAGACTGCTGGCCGAACATGGTCTTTATGGACTACTGGCCCTATTGATACTTTTATTTAGTCCACTTGTTTATTACCTGCAAGCCAATGACCTGTCAAAGCCTCTGGTGGCGGCATTTACCATATTATGTTTTTTAACAATGACCCATGGCGCCATGAGGTTAGCCATGCCGGGGTTTTTATATGGTCTGATTTTCATACATTTACTACCGTCAACGGATGATTCTTTACATCGGGAACAAACTTAGCCGCCATGGTTTTACCCCTACCAATGTCGAGACTTTGGGTCCCAAACTTCAGGAGCATTTTGAAGTTTTACTGATTTCTGACAAAAAGAACAAAACCCTAAGGTTTTTCGACGCCATTTTTACCACCGTTAAGTATCGAAAAAAGATCAGCCTTGTTTTCATTGACACTTACAGCACCAGCAATTTTTACTACACACTGGTAGTAGCTGTTTTATGCCAGTTTTTTAAATTACCCTACATTCCGATTTTGCATGGCGGAGGTTTGCCCGGCCGTTTAAGAAAATCGCCTGTATTAAGCAAACTTGTTTTTAAAAAAGCAACCGCCAATGTCTCCCCTTCCCATTATTTAATGGAAGCCTTCGGAAATCATGGATACCCCGTAGAATACATTCCTAATTATATAGATACTGAAAAATATCCTTCTGCCGTCAGAAGCCATCTAAGACCATGTCTGCTGTATGTTCGTTCCTTTCATAAAATCTACAACCCTGAAATGGCCGTTAAAGTGCTGAAGGAACTAAGTATCGATTATCCGGAAATTGAACTCTGCATGGTGGGGCCGAACAAGGATGGTAGTAAAGAAAGGGTAGAGCAATTGGCTGATAAACTGGGAGTTGGCGATAAATTGACCATTACCGGTAAATTGAGTAAAGAAGCGTGGATAAAACTATCTGACAGGTACGACATCTTCATCAATACCACCGATTTTGACAATTTGCCGGTAAGCATCATCGAGGCCATGTGCCTTGGCTTTCCTATCGTATCTACCAATGCCGGAGGTTTGCCGTATTTGATAGAAGATAATGTTGACGGCATGCTGGTAAATGTTGGTGACAACCTTGCCATGGCTACCTGTATCAAAAGGCTTTTGGAAGATGCGGATTTTGCCGGAAATATGTCCAAAATGGCTATCCAAAAAGGTAAATCCTTTGATTGGAAGCACATTAAAGGACAATGGGATAAATTGATAGGCCGTGTTGCCTTAAAGGATAAGTTAAAAGTATTATGATGTCATGAATATATTTGAGCTGACATTGAAATTTCAGGGTTTTGAATTGGCCAGGGCTGAAAAACTCCTGCAATCCATTCTGGACAAATCATCATCTGATTTGTACGAGTGGCAGGAAAAAAAGAAGTGGGAAATATTCAGCCATCACTATGATCACAACCCTTTTTACCGTAAAATCATTGGCCCCGAAAAACCTGAAAAATGGGAAGATGTTCCCATATTAAACAAAAAGGATCTGCAAAAACCGATAGATGAAATGATGGCAGCAGGTTACAACCGGAAAAATGTTTACCTGTCCAATACATCCGGATCCTCAGGCCATCCGTTTTTCTTTGCCAAGGATAAATTCGCCCATGCCCTTTCCTGGGCTTTGATCAAGCATCGATTCAGCCAGTACGGCATAGGCCTGAATTCATCGCAGGTTAGATTTTATGGTATCCCTTTAGACAAGAAGTCTTACCTGGCCGAAAAGTTAAAGGACCGGCTGTCAAACCGGATACGATTCCAGGTATTCGATTTATCAGAAGAAGTGTTGCATGAGTTTGTTAAAGTTTTTAAAACCAGAAAAATAACCTATATCTATGGCTATACAAGCTCAATTGTTCGTTTTGCCAGGTACCTCATGGAAAAAGGGACCATCTTAAAGAAGATTTGTCCCACCCTGAAAGTTTGCATTGTCACTTCAGAATTGTGTACCGATGAAGACAAGCGACTGTTGGAGGCTGCATTTGGCATACGGGTTGCTATCGAATATGGCTCATCGGAATTAAGCGTGATGGGTTTTGAATTTCCGGACGGCCAAATGATTTGCTCTGATGAAATTACTTTTTTCGAAAATGTGCCTGAATCGAATGGCACCACCCGTTTACTTTGTACTTCACTCTTTAATCGAGCTTTTCCGCTTATCAGGTACAGCATAGGTGATTCGGTAGACTTTGATTTCAACGCGGAAGGCCGTAAAATCATTACCAGGATCAATGGCAGGGTGAACGATTTCGTTAAATTGCCCTCAGGCAAGGTAGCGGCAGGATTCACTTTTTATTATGTTTCAAGGAGTATTCTGGAATCCACCGGCTGCTTACGAGAATTTGTGGTGAGGCAGACTAAGCTCGATACCTTTGTTCTGGATGTAGTAGCTACTGAAAAACTTTCCGAAGAAGAGATCAAAGACATCAGGGAAAAAATGGAAATGTACCTGGAACCGGGCCTGAAAATTGAAATTAACTATGTAAACGAAATTGCCCGAAAAGCCAGCGGCAAAATTCAGCACTTTTACTCTGAGCTTGAAGTTTAAAATACTTTTGGATGAAGACTTTGTTAATATGCCATAAAGATTCGCTTTTATCCTATCGTGGTATTGCCTGCTGGTTAAATGCTTTTTCAGACCTTGCGGGTATTGTGGTGATCGAGGAGAAAAAGCATAAAAAAATGGACAGGATAAAGAAAGAAATGAAAAGAAGCGGGTTGGGAGGGTTGATTGATGTCTTCCTGTTCCGGTTTTATTACAAATTTACCCGTCAGCGTACCGATCATCGCATTGAGCAGTCTATACTTGATCAGGTGAAAAAAGCGTATGGGGAACCTGATTTTGACAAGATCGATCAAATTACTGTCCAAACACCGAATGCCAGGGCGGCTGAGGCGTTTATCAAAGGCAAACAGCCTGACTTCGTGATAGCCAGATGTAAGTTTTTGCTGAAGGAAAGGGTTTTTTCTATTCCGGAATTTGGTACTTATGTATTTCATCCGGGTATTTGTCCGGAGTACCGAAACGCCCATGGTTGTTTCTGGGCAATTATGAACAAAGACTATGAAAATGTTGGTATGACCATGCTTAAAATTGATAAGGGAGTGGATACCGGACCTATTTTTGGATATTTCAGTTATGACTATGATCCGGTAAAAGAGTCACATGTCACGATTCAAAGCAGGGTGGTTTTTGATAATCTGGAAGGGATCAAAGACAAGTTCACGGAGATTTACAACGGTACAGCCCAGCCGTTGGTGGTAGATAAGAACAGAAGATCAAATATCTGGGGCCAGCCGAGGCTCACTAATTTTTTGCGGTGGAAATGGCAAAAAAAATAGAGACAGGATCATGAAAATCACTTCGCTACTCTATCACGACGTCATTGAGAACGGAAACTTCCGGGAGAGTGGTTTCAATGGTAGCGGGCCTGATTCCTATAAACTGGATTTACCGGATTTTAAATCCCATCTGGAGGTCTCAGCCCCAAAGCTGTCAGGACAGGCTGCCAGGTTTAATGAATTTGTGAAGGCCGGACGTGTTGATGCGGAAGTGTTAAGGTTGATTACCTTTGATGACGGCGGGGTAAGCTTTTTAACCCGCATCGCGCCTTTGCTGGAAAACTATCAGGCCACAGGCCTATTTTTTATCGCTACCGGATTTTTGGATACCGATGGTTTTCTAACCAAAGCGCAGGTCAAAGAACTGCATAACCGGGGTCATATTATCGGCTCCCACTCACATTCTCATCCAAAAATTATTTCTAACCTGTCATACAAAGAGCTGCTGACCGAATGGACAACCAGTAAAAATATGTTAGGCGACATAGTGGGAGAGGAGATACTTACCGCTTCTGTGCCGGGGGGATTTTATTCCGGACAAGTGGCACAGTCTGCTGAGGAGGCAGGTTTTAAGGTGTTGTTTACCTCCGAACCTACCAATAAAGTGGAGATGGTGGGCCGTTGTTATGTGGCCGGCCGGTATAGTATCAAACAAAATGACCCTCCGTCAAAAGCAGCAAAAATAGTCAATCATGACCTGTTTTTCTTTGCAAAGGAATTTCTTTACTGGAATCTGAAAAAACTACTGAAAAATTCTCTTGGGAACAATTATTTAAAATTAAGGGAGAAACTTTTAAGATGACACTAAGTGTAATATGTCCGTGCTTTAACGAGGAAGCATATATCAGGGGATTACTGGAGTTTTTTATTTCAGCAAAACCTGTGGAAAAAGAGTTAATACTTGTTGATGGTGGTTCCCGTGATAAAACAAAATCAATTATTCGGGAATACCAGCAAAATCACCGCAACATTTATTTACTCGATAATCCTGAAAAAATTGTTCCCTATGCGCTGAACAAAGCCATTCCTTTGTGCAAAGCTGATAAAATTGTCAGACTGGATGCACATACCAAATACGCACCCGATTATTTTGAAAAAATCATCGAAACATTTGAACATGTAGAGGCAGATATTGTTGGGGGCCCTACAAGAACAGCGTGTAAAGCCCCCTTTCAGTGTGCAGTGGCCTATGCGATTTGTACGCCTTTT
This sequence comes from Agaribacillus sp. DX54, assembly GCF_056858335.1. Lineage (NCBI taxonomy): Bacteria > Pseudomonadati > Bacteroidota > Cytophagia > Cytophagales > Splendidivirgaceae > Agaribacillus > Agaribacillus sp. DX54. Next base: position 93,713 of record NZ_JBXEQE010000017.1, on the reverse strand, counting down.
GGGGTAGGAAACAGCCAGGTGCACAATGTGACCTACGAAGGATACAGTGATTCCGTCACTTTTGGCTCCTGGAAAAAGGAAATATTTACCGAAGTGGGCATGTTTGATGAAAGACTGGTAAGAAACCAGGACGACGAATTTCATTACCGTGCCAAAAGCAAAGGTAAAAAGATCTATCAAAACCCAGCCATCAAGCTGTGGTACTATCCAAGAAGCAACTTAAAGGGTTTGTTTAAACAATACTACCAATATGGCTTGTTTAAACCGATGGTACTGAAAAAAGTAAATTCGGAAATCAAGCTTCGCCATCTGATTCCCAGTTGTTTCCTTCTCTATTTTATGTCACTTCCACTTGCCGTTATTTCACCGTTATGGTTGATCCCATTGGCCTTATACCTGTTGCTCGATGTCTTTTTTTCCCTGCGGGCCAAAGGAGGTCTGAAGGTGAAACTGGCAGCTTTGCTTGTGTATCCTGCATTACATGTTTCTTATGGGGCTGGCTTTTTAAGGGGGTTTTTCAGAAAATAATGCCGGTCTTATGAGGCAAACACCCGCAGGGCCACTTTCATCGAGTTTTTAAAATTTACACATGGCAAATTTAGATTTTACTTAAATTTTATCTGTCTATCCCCTATACTTGCGCTGTATAAGGTGAGTGAAACATTGAAGACCTAAAAAAAAATATATGATTCCATTTTCCCCGCCGTATGTAGACCAGGATGTGATTGACGAGGTGACTGATTCCCTTAAATCAGGCTGGATCACTACGGGTCCGAAAGTAAAAGCGCTGGAGCAAAAGATTGCAGCATTTGTAGGTATCGATGATGTACTTTGTGTCAACTCCTGGACCAGCGGTATGATGCTCATGCTCCGCTGGTTTGGAGTGGGGGAGGGGGATGAGGTTATCGTACCTGCTTATACCTATAGTGCCACTGCGCTGGCGGCCATGAATATAGGGGCTAAACCCGTAATGGTTGATATTAAGGATGATTTTAACATCGATGTTGACAAAATCCGCGAAGCGATTACAGAAAAAACCAAGGTTATTGTACCAGTAGACATAGCAGGTTGGCCCTGCGATTACGATGCCATTAATTCCCTGGTGCAATCACCGGAGATTGTCGGTAAGTTTCGCCCAGTCCATGAAATACAGAAAAAATTGGGCAGGATCCTGGTAGTGGCCGATGCCGCACATTCAATTGGCGCCAGCTACAAGGGCAAAGCGTGCGGACGTCTGACCGATGTCACGATCTTTTCACTACATGCTGTGAAAAATGTCACTACCGCTGAAGGCGGAGCGATCTGCCTTCATCTGCCAGCGCCTTTTGACAATGGGGAACTTTACGATTTCCTGAGGGTTTTTTCCCTTAACGGTCAAACCAAGGACGCATTTACCAAAACGAAAGCGGGCGGCTGGCGTTATGATATTGTGAGCCAGGGACTGAAAGTCAACATGCCTGATGTTTGTGCAGCTATAGGGCTTGTTCAGATTCAAAAATATGATGAGCTGCTGCTTCAGCAAAGAAGAGATGTTTTTGAGCATTACAACAGGCTTTTTGCTCTCTTCTCATGGGCTGTTCTGCCACCTTTCCGGGAAAATGCTACCTTATCTTGCTGTCACATCTATGCTTTGAGAATCAAAGATATCAGTGAGGAGCAAAGAGACGCGATCATTGAAGCTGTTTCATCCAGGCAAATTGCTGTAAATGTACATTTTGTCCCCATGCCTATGCTGTCCCTTTTTAAAGACAAAGGTTACGAAATCGGTGATTATCCCAATACCTATCAGCAATACAAAGGAGAAATCTCCCTGCCAATTTATCCCCAGTTAACCGGAAAAGAGGTCGAGATGGTAGCAGGAGCAGTAGTTAATGCATACAATACAGTGATATGTTAAAAAGGTTGTTTGACATCGTATTTTCGTTATTACTTATCGTACTCTTGCTTCCTTTGTTTTTGGTGATGGCCATTTTAGTGAAGATAGAATCGAGGGGGGGCATTTTTTACCTGCAAACACGGGTAGGCAGACAAAACCGGGACTTTAAATTGTTCAAATTCAGAACTATGTATGTCGATGCCGATAAGAAGGGATTACTTACAGTAGGGCACCGCGATAGCCGTATTACCAGGGTTGGCTACTACCTGAGAAAATATAAGATCGATGAACTACCTCAGCTTTTCAATGTTTTATTTGGTGATATGAGCGTGGTTGGACCCAGGCCGGAAGTTAGAAAATATGTGGATATGTATGATACAAGACAGCAAAAAGTGGTGATGGTCAGACCAGGAATTACCGACTTTGCCTCTATTCAGTATGTAAATGAGAATGAATTGCTCAAAAATGCAGAGAATCCGGAAAAGCTTTATATAGATGAAATAATGCCTGCCAAGCTGGAACTTAACCTGAAATATATTGAAAGCAGGCATTTCTTCAAGGATTTAAAAATTATTTTGCTAACAGTCAAAGCCATATTCACCTGAAAATTTAGTTTATCATTTGATCATTACCATGTACCGGAAAGTGTTTAAGCGACTTATGGATTTATTGATGGCTTCGCTATTAATCATCATGCTTTTGCCTGTTTTTGCAATTTTGGTGGTAGTTAATTACTTTGTGAATAGAGGAAGTGTTTGGTTTGTGCAACGCAGGATAGGGCTGAACGAAAAGGAATTTACGTTGTATAAGTTCAAAACCCTTTTAAATAAAGGCACAATCAAAGGCGCAGTCATAGAAGACCCGCTCACCCATAACCCCATGATAATGACCCGTTGGGGCCGGTTTATGAGGGCCTACTCGCTGGATGAAATTCCGCAATTGATCAATGTTGTGCGCAATGACCTTAGTTTTGTGGGGCCTAGACCATTGCTTCCGGAATACCTGGGTTACTATGATCAGCGGGAAAGAAAAAGGCATCAGGTCAAGCCAGGCATCACAGGGTTGGCCCAGGTGAAAGGGAGAAATATGCTTGACTGGCCGGAAAAGCTGGCTTATGATGTGAGATATGTTGAAAACATTTCATTTTTACTGGACATGAAAATATTAGCCGATACTATGTTGCAGTGGTTCCGGCCCTGCAAAGCAACGCTTGAAATATCACTCATCGACTACATAAGGCAATCAAAACAAAACATAAAACAGTTTTGATCCGGATCCCGATAGTATTTACCATGACCACCGGCAGTAATTTGGCTGTTAAAAAGTTTATCACCAATTTTCATCCTTTATAAATAACTGGAATGTCAGAATTCAAAATAAAGCTTGTTCCCCCTGATATCGATGTTGAAACGTTAAGGCAATTACCTGATCTTTTTGCTGAAGTTGTGACCGATCCCGGCAAATCGCTCCGGAGATTTGAAGATTTGTTATGTGAAAAATTGGGTGTTTCCCATGCTTTAGCCGTAAATTCCGGTACCTCCGCGTTACACCTGGCTTTACTTTCGCTTGGCATTAAAGCCGGTGATGAGGTATTGTGCCCTTCTTTCACTTTTGCGGCTACCATCAATGCCATTTCCTATGTAGGCGCTACCCCGGTGATTATTGACTCTGAGCCCGATACCTGGAACATGAACCCGGAGATGGTCGAACAAGCATTAAAGGCACGCTTTAAGGTAAATAAAAAACCACGGGCACTTTTACTGGCCCACACCTATGGGATGCCCGCTAAACTGGATGAAATCGTTAAAATTTGTAAAGCCCATGAAATCCCATTAATAGAAGATGCCGCGGGATCGTTGGGGGCACAGTATAAGGACCGGTACCTGGGAACTTTCGGTGATGTGGGCATTATTTCATTTAATTACAACAAGATCATTACCACCGGTGGTGGTGGAATGTTGTTGACAAATAACCCGCATCTTAAAGACCAGGCATCTTACCTAGCTACCCAGGCCCGTTCTTCTGCACCTTACTATGTTCACAATGAGGTCGGTTATAACTATCAGATGAATGGTCTGGCTTCGGAGCTAGGCATTCTGCAGATGGATTCACTGGATACCCGGATTGCCAAAAAACGGCTTATATTCAATAACTACCGGAAAGCATTTAGCGCATATGAAACCATAAATTTTCAGGAAGAAATGCCCGGTTTTTATTCAAACAGATGGCTGACAACCATAATTTTTGACCGGTACGATACGGCGGGAAGCCTAAAAAATTACCTGGAAAAGAATGCTGTGGAAGCCCGGCATTTATGGAATCCAATGCATCGACAACCGGTCTTTGAGCATTTCCCCGGTTATATCAACGGACAGTCCGAAAAGTTATTTAAACATGGTCTTGCCCTACCCTCGGGTACTGGTTTGACTGAGGCCCAACAGATCCGGATAATCGAACTTGTGCAACATTTTCTAAAAACTTCATAATATCATAATATGGACTTTTACTATTTTTATTATAATTTTTTGGTTATTTTGCAGCGTTGAATCAGTAAAGTCTGCTTATGCCTGATTGCTTGTTCATCGCAATTCAACAGATTACAGGTTAAATATTTATAGCTACAAACACGGTTTATTCAATAAATATTTGTACAGACAGTAAAATACCAAAGTAAGGTTTTACAGGATTATTCAGCAAAAAAACAACTGATATGTGGTAATCTGGCAATGAATTAATAATGCATGTATAAAATTATACAAAGTCTTAGGATTCTTCCGAGGTGGATTATCTTACTCATTGATCTGGTTATCCTTTTCTTTGCGGTACTATTCGGTTATTTGCTAAGATTCGATTTCGACCTTAACCGGCTGATTTATGAAAATTTCTGGCACGGTGCCCTGTTATTTATGTTCAGCGGTGCCCTGTCGATATTTATTACCAAAAGCTATGCCGGCATTATTCGATTCACTACGATACAGGACGGCTTAAGAATTGTCTATATGGCCACTATGGCCACTATGATTACCCTGATTGTCAATTTAATCTATCTTAATTTTGACATTTCAATAATTCCCAGGAGTGTTATTATCATAAGTTTTTTTAATACGGTTATATTCCTGTTCTCCTACCGGCTGGTGGTAAAATACATATTTTCCTATTTTACCAATTCGATACACAAAAGGTTAAACATTGTCATCTTTGGGGCTGGTCAATTTGGGCAGATTACCAAACAGGTGGTAGATCAGGATACCTCGTCAAATTCGAAGGTTGTGGCCTTTTTGGATGATGACCCCAGGAAGATCGGTAAGGCGATCAATGGGGTAAAAATTTATAACCCCAGAAAAGATCTGGCCCAGTTGGTTTTGAAGCTGGATGTCCATGAGTTAATTATTGCTTCTTCCGAGATTTCCCTTGAACGTACCAACGAAATTGTGGACCGGTGTCTGAAACTGGATGTAAAGGTCAGAAGTGTTCCTCAGCCGGATAAATGGGTAAAAGGCGAATTAAGTGTAGGCCAGATCAAGGAAGTAAAAATTGAGGATCTGCTAGGCCGCGATTCAGTGGAGTTGGATAATGTACACGTACGTGAGCAATTGAAAGAACGCCGGGTGTTGGTTACGGGTGCCGGAGGATCCATTGGCAGTGAAATTGTCAGACAAGTGATACGCCATGATCCCGCGACATTGATTTTGCTCGACCAGGGAGAAACGCCGTTATATGAAATTGAAAGGGAAGTCAGGGCCTATAAGGGCAACATGGATATTTATGTAGTTATCGGTGATGTGAGAAATAAAAACCGGATGGAAACTGTTTTTGATCGATTCAAGCCCCAGGTCGTCTACCATGCTGCCGCCTATAAGCACGTACCTATGATGGAAAATAATGCCACCGAAGCTGTTTTGTGCAATGTACGCGGAACCAAATGTCTGGCTGATCTCGCGGTGAAGTATCATGCAGAGAAGTTTGTGATGATATCTACTGACAAAGCGGTTAACCCTACCAATATTATGGGCGCTTCAAAAAGAATCGCGGAAATATATGTACAGTCACTGAGTACCTTTCTTTTGAAAGAAAGTAATAAAAGAACCGCATTTATTACGACCCGGTTCGGAAACGTTTTGGGCTCTAACGGGTCAGTGATACCACTTTTTAAAAGACAGATAGCCAAAGGCGGTCCGGTAACGGTTACCCATCCGGAGATGACAAGGTATTTTATGACCATCCCTGAAGCCTGCCAGCTTTCATTGGAGGCGGGAGCCATGGGTGAAGGGAATGAGATTTTCATCATCGACATGGGCAAGTCGATCAAGATAGTCGACCTGGCCCGAAAAATGATACAGTTGTCCGGTAAAGAGCTTGGCAAAGATATTGAGATTGTCTTTACTGGTTTAAGAAATGGTGAAAAGCTGTATGAGGAATTACTCAACAATAAAGAGAATACTATCCCGACCCATCATCCGAAGATACTGATCGCAAAAATCAGGGAAGAAGATTATCAGGAAGTAAAATTCAAGGTAGACGAGCTTATCCGGATTGCCCGAGGTGGGGATGAACTGGAAATGGTTAAAAGAATGAAGCAAATTGTCCCTGAATTTATCAGTAACCAATCCAAATACGAGGAGTTAGATAAGAAAGTCATCGATCTTTAGCGTCTGTTTTGTTGCCCTTACAAGTTTCCTGATATTAAATTCCGGTGAGCTATGGTAGCAGAGGCCTTTGTTACACAACGTTTTCGACAAAATCCTTTGTGTCTTGGTGCCTCCGTGGTGAAAAATGGTTAACCACGGAGGCACCAAGACACAAAGAGTCACAGAGGTTTTTGCCTTACGAACCTGATGCGCATTTCACCTCTGTGATTCACCAGTTCACCATGGTTATTCTACGACTCGGAAAAAGATCCGGACCGATTCTTACGGAATCTTCGTTTTGTCGGATGTACTAACATGGTGTCATTTAAAATCTGATGACGAAATGAAAAAATACTTTACTATTCCGGTAGCCTTATTACTATTGAACATGGGTCCTGCACTGGCGCAGAATCTGAATCCTCCGAAAGATGGTGCTGCTATTAGGTTAGTGAACAATAAGATAGAAGTTTCGCCTGCAAAAGAATATACAGTAGATATCTGGTTGGTGAAATCCAAAAGATATGCAAGCCGTGAGTTTGGAGGGTTACAGGCCAGGGGACCTGAGGGAGTTAATGTTTCCTTTGAGCCCAAAGATAAGCATAAGGATGTATTTTCTATGAAAATCAAGGTGGCTGAGGAGGCCTCGCGTGGAAAATTTACAATGATGATCAAGGGCATGGGTGAGAACTCGCAAAAGGTGAAATCCTCTGTAGTTTCTCTTGTTGTTTCAGCAGGCACCATGGTGGGCGTAGAGGAAAACTAAAAACGGATTTCTTCAAGAGTCATAATTATTAAATTATTCTGTACGTATAATTATAATTAAAAAGTAATCCCTGATTGCCAGGGATTACTTTTTAGTTTATGGCGATTTGATTACGGTTTCAAATGACGTACTTTTACAGTGTAATGAAGCGTTCCCTTAAAAAATATAGCATCAGGCTGGGGGTATCGATCCTGATATATTTGTTTTTTAAGATTACAGCAGCCCAGACACCGGGAGAGATGACCACTTATAATTTGAATTCAGCCATTCTCTCTGTTTTGACGGTTTTAGTGGTCTTAGTCATTTGGGAAGTCTGTGATTTGGTGAGCAATTATTTTGTGAAAAAGTACCCTATTGAAATTGTCAGCAATAAACGGCTGATTCAGCTTTTTACCACTATAACTATTTTTACTTTTCCTTTGGTTGTTTTATACATTTACTTTGAAAATTACTACATCAAAGTCTGGCTGGCTTACATCGAACAAAGTAATATCAGCACTCAATTTTGGTCTGAAACCACCAAAGCCTTTGTTATAACATGGCTTGTCATAGGATTTAAAGTTTTCGGACTTTATATCAATCACTCTGCCCAGGTTGAGCGCGACAAGGCGCACATGCAGAAAGAACTGCTTCGCTCCAAATATGAAAGCTTAAAAAGCCAGCTTAACCCGCACTTTTTATTTAACAGCTACAGCGTGTTATCCACTTTAATCCATCAGGATCCGGATCTGGCATCAGATTTTTTGAATCAGCTTTCCAAAATGTACCGGTACATTTTGAACAATAAGGAAAATGAGATGGTTAGCCTAGATCAGGAATTTAAATTCCTTAATTCTTACTTATTTTTGCTTAAAACCAGGCATGAAGAGGGCATTGTCATAGAAAACCAGGTAAAACTGAATACGGCCAGATATTTCGTGCCCACCCTGGCCCTGCAAATGCTGATTGAGAATGCTATCAAACATAATACATTTTCGGTGGAGCGCCCTTTGCTGATCAAGATTTTCAACGAAGGGGAAGACTATCTGGTAGTAAGCAATGAAATCAGAAAAAAGGACGGCACGGTAAGTTCTACCAAAGTAGGACTGGAAAACATTTGTAAACGGTATAACATTCACTCGGAAAAACAGGTGGTGGTTAACCGGAATAATAACTTTTTTACTGTAAAATTACCAATTTTACCTTCTCTTAATACGATATGACGGAAATTGTGATTGTAGAAGACGAACGATTGACGGCAGAAAGGCTCCGGTCCCTGGTTTTGTCATGTGATGACGATTTCAACGTAGCGGCCATGTTGCCATCTGTTAACAAGGCCAGGGAATGGTTCCGTGGTAATTCTCCACCGGATTTGGTTTTTCTCGATATTCAGCTTAGTGACGGGACATGTTTCGATGTACTGAAAAGCATTGACTCTTCACCGCCGGTCATTTTTACGACAGCCTACCACGAATACGCCATGAAGGCATTTAAGTTTAACAGCATTGATTATTTGCTCAAGCCTATTGACAAAGAAGAATTGCAAAAGGCAATTAACAAATTCAAATCTTTAAATCCGGTACAATTTACAGTCAGGGACATAGCGTATGATAAATGGAATAACATTATTTCAAATAACCACAAAAGGCGTTTTCTGGTTAAACTGGGTGATCAATACCAGAACGTGGATGTGCAAGACATAGGATTTTTTCAATATGAAGAAACCTCCACTTACCTTGTAACCTTTCATGGAAAAAAATTACCCATTGATTATTCACTGGATCAGTTGGAAGAGTTGCTTAACCCCATGGATTTCTTTCGCGTAAACAGGCAGTTTTTGGTTCACATCAACGCCATTAGCCAAATCAACACTTATTTTAACAGCCGTTTACTGCTAGCCCTATCACCGCATAGCACCCAGCAAGTGATCGTCAGCCGCGACCGCGTCCCCGACTTCAAAAGATGGATGGATTGTTGAACGCGTAAAAATGAAAATAAAAATGGAAAGTGAGCCCCACCACTCAAATTTTTCATTTTCATTTTCATTTTTATTGCTAACTTTCTCTGATTTGTCCGGTTCCTTGGATGGTCCATTTTTCGGTGATGAGCTTTTCGAGGGCAAATGGTCCGCGGGCGTGAAGTTTTTGGGTAGATATTCCAATTTCCGCCCCCAGGCCAAAAACACCGCCGTCTGTGAAGCGGGTGGACGCATTGGTGTAGACGGCTGCCGCATCTACTTCATGAAGAAACCTTTCCAGGACTGAAGTATCTTCGGCGATAATGGCTTCCGAGTGTTTTGAAGAATATTTTCTAATGTGGGCCAACGCTTCATCCAAATTTTTCACCACCTTGACAGAACATTTGAAATCCAGAAATTCCCGTCCGAAATCTGACGCCACGGCAGGTTGCAGAAGTTCATATCCGGCATGCTGCAAAATAGTGAAGGCAGTAGTATCGGCAAAAATCTCTACGTTGTTTGCGCTCATGCCTTCTGCGATCATCGGTAAAAAGGCCGCTGCCACCTCTTCTTCCACAAGGATGGTGTCAAGCGCATTACACACCGATGGGCGGGACACTTTTGCATTGATGACAATTTCCCTGGCTTTATCCAATTGTGCAGTTCCGGAGACAAAAGTGTGACACACACCGGCACCGGTTTCAATGGTAGGTACTTTGGAATTGTCCCTTACAAAATCAATCAACTCCTGGGAACCTCTCGGTATGATGATATCTATAAACTTTTCTGCTTCCAGAAGTTCCTTGACAAATTGACGGTCAGTGGGCAGTAGTTGAATACAATCGGCCGGTATACCGTGATGACTTAAGGCATTGTGGATTAGTTCTACGAGGATTTTATTCGAATACAAAGCATCTGATCCACCTCGCAGCACCGCGCAATTGCCTGATCGCAGACAAAGAGCGGCAACATCTATGGTGACATTGGGTCTGGATTCGTAGATAATGCCGACAGTACCCAGGGGGACGGTGACTTTTTGAATGCGTAATCCATCTGAAGTAGTGGTTTCATATAACAACTTACCCGCAGGATCGGGAAGGTTGGCCACGTTTTTGAGTCCGGTGATGAGGTCATCGATGCGGTTATCGTTAAGCACCAACCGGTCTTTTTTAGGGTTGCCATCGTCCATTCTCACCACATCTTTAGCATTTTCGCTAAGAATGATATCGCGATGCTGATCAATTTCCAGCGCCAGCGCCAAAAGTATATCCTTTTTGGTTTGATCCGATGCTTTCTGAATGGCAGAAGCAGCCGAGATAGTTTTTTCCAGTAAAGGAATGATCGTATCCTGTGTTGTCATCATTTGATTAAAGGGTTTACAACAATACAATGTCCGGGCCGGAGGCTATTTCAAAGGTATTGTCTTTGATTTTTTCAATAATTTCCTTTGAAGAAATGCTGGCCCGGGCTACGGCCAATGAATTCCCCTGCCCATTCTGAATTTCAAAGATTTCGCCCTTTTCAAAATTCTCAATAATTTTAGTCACAGATATTACCCTCAGGCTTGTGCCTTTTAACAAATCGGTGACTCCCTCTCCCGCGATTTGAACCTTGCCGGTTACCAGATTTCCACTGCTCAACCACTTTGTTCTTACATCGGGTGAAATGTCTTTTTGAGGATCGAACAGCGTTCCTGTATGATCTTCCAGCGCTTTAAGAATGCCGTTTTCAGTCTTTACACCAAAAATAGTGGTTTTTATCCCCATTCTGGTAGCCAATCTGGCAAATGTGAGCTTCGATACCATACCGCCCAACCCCATCGAACTGCGTTCTTTGTGTGCGAGAGAAAGTATTTGCTCATCTATCTTGTCAATACGCCTGATAATTTTGTTGTCCTGATCCATGAGTCCGGGCACGGAGGTTCCAAATAATAAATTGGAGGCCCCAAAGCCAACGGCAATCAGGGTGGCAAGCTCATCGTTGTCGGAAAACTTCAATTCAAGGTTGCTGACTACGTCATTTTCGTTGGCTATCGGTATAATGTCGTTGGCCCATAGTTCTTCAAAAGTTTCCCTGAGTTGATTAAATTGTGTCGGGTTTGAAAAATGTTGCCTTTCGCAAAGGCTTTGGGCGATGGCCATGTCGTAGGGCGCAAAAAACTGCGCATACTTATTCAATAAAAGCGGGTTACCGATCGCTGCGGCTGCCTTCCTTTCCGTAATTTTTCCCGAATAGTTTTTAAGCAGGTTTTTACCGGTGCCAACCGCCCCGGAAGAAACTATCGCTATGCGGTATCGATGGTGAATAATGGCTAACTGCCTGACAATATCAACCATGGTTACCTGGTCAAGATCACCGTTGTCTTTGGTGATTGAAGCAGTGCCTATTTTTAATACCAGGATGGGTTTCTTCATCGCTTACACATTGAATGAATCGGCAATTTCTTTAAAAAATTATAACTTTCCATAAAATCTCCACATTTTTAGTGATTTTTCAATTTTAGATACTGATATTTAACATTATGGCAAATGGTAATTTCCCTAGGGTTACTTTTTCAGTTTTATTTTATTAATTTAATAACGCTATGGAGATGGAAGGGAAACAGATAACCTATTGAGATTTACATTAACACATAATTTTCAGCGGCAGCTATGAAATTTATCAGGCCGGCTTCTTTGCCATCGACTTGGTCAGTATTAACCATTATTTTTCTGGCCGCAATATTTTGCTACTATTATTTTGTGGAAGTGAAACGCAAGGAGGACTACCTTGTTGGCAGGAATTTCCGGGTCCTGAAGCGGATAAATGATAATTTAAGTAAGGCCAATGAAAATGTCATTAAAAACGCCCGCAATATTTTTGATTACAGTTGGTCCGAAACAGGAGGGACAGTCCATGTGGATAGTCTGGCTAATTTATTCAAGGCCTATGGAACCGATATCACCGACCCATCATTCCGTCCGCTTTCCCCGGAAGATAACGACGCTGCCGGCCGTGTGAATCAAAGTAACATCATTTTCTATAACAATAAGTATTATCTCGATTACGGTTTGCCAACCCGGGCAGGGGATTTATCCGATTATGAACTGTCCTTCCGGTTTCCTTTTCAGTCCCTGATCGATCAATCAATGGTGAAAGATGTTTTTCAGGAGTTTTTGGTGATTTACGGTGATAAACTGATCTATAACGCAATTCCCGTTATTCTTAACAAAAACAGACTCGACTCCCTTTTGAGCAATAACACCTCCAGGTTGTCCCTGGGAGGCAGGGATTACAAATCCTTTACACAACCTTCTCTGATGAAAATTGATGGACAGGAGCTTTATCTGGTAGGGTTGGCCGATATGAAAAGGTTTAACAATGAAAAATACAGTATTTCTGTTTATGCCGTCATTATCATTTTTTTTATTTTGTTTTTACTGGTATTGGGGTATCCTTTTTTTAAACTCCGGCTGATTGGCCCTTTGGAAAGAATAATCCAGGGTGATGTGGTTCAGGCGCTGATTTCTTTTGTGCTGGGATCATCAGTATTAACCATTTTTGTCATCGGTATTTTTGGACATTATGAGGAAAACCATGGCCATGTATCCAAAGAGTTACAAGAACTTTCAGCACAAATCAAAGATAGTCTGGATTTTGAGCTGAAACATGAGATTCTTCCGCAACTGGCTGACATTAACAACCAGTTGAAGGCCGCCGGCACCCGTCCGAACCTGAATCTTGACATGCTTGACCCGGGTAATTTTGGATATAAAAACCTCGAGTTAATATTCTGGATGGACCAAAACGGTTTTCAAAAAGAAAAGTGGTCTGCCACCTCGTTAAAAACACCCTATATCGATGTAAGTCAGCGCGATTACTTTAAAAGAATTGCCGATAGCAGCTTTTGGATAAAAGGGGGATATCCGTACTATCTGCAATCCATAAAATCATGGAATACCGGGAAAAACTATGCCGTTGTATCCACCCCTTCCGGAATCCCCGATTTACCGGTCAGTGCCGTCACTGCCGAATTACATGCTTTAAACAAGCTCTTGTTGCCACATGGATTTGGATTTGCCATGATTGATGAAACAGGCGAAGTATGGTTTCACTCGGATGAACATAAAAATCTACAGGAAAACTTTGTTGAAGAATGTGACCAGGATGAAAACCTGCTGGCACTGCTTTTTTCCGGAAGATCAGGCCAGATAAATGCAAGATATCATGGAGCCAATACTTTCATGCAGGTGGATCCGGTAAAAGATACAAGCCTGACTTTAATAACATTTGTAAATACAGATTATTACCGCGCCCCTTTCGACCAGATCATCAGCCTTACCTTTTTGCTGAATCTTTTTCTTTTTGTCTTTATCTTCTTCTTGTTTTTTATCAGCAGAATTGTTGATTTTTATCCCCGCAAACTGGCCGGTAATTCGTTTGATTTTACACTTTTCCGACCCATGGTCAACAAATCATTCCGTTACATTTTTGGTATAGCCATCAATATATTCAACCTTTCGATGCTGATTTATCTCACGCGCATATTTTATGCCGATCCGGCGGTTGTTATATTTTTACTGGTCATCTCCTGCCTGTACCAGGTCATGTTTTTATATTTTATCATGAAAAAAGACGCTTTTGCGCGCCTGTGGTTGTACAGAAAATTTTTTCCTGATAATAAAAACCTGGTTTATGATGACCAGATTGACGGATTTTTGATTGTTGCGAGCGGTTTGATTATAGCTGTCAACGCTTTTGCTTTTTTTTTCTCATCCAAGATATCACTACGGCCGTCAAGCTGCTGGCCTATCAGGGTATGCAGGGACTGTTTTTTATCACCATGTTCTTTGAAAACAGAATGCCCAAAATAAAGTACCGGTACCTGAAACTGGTCTTCAAAAATTATCAACTTAACCACAACCTGTTTTTTGTATCCAGTATCATCTTCATCAGTGTATTTCCTGCCTACCGATTCTATCAGATTGCCCATGACTATGAATTGGACCATTTTATCAAACATGCACAAATTCAGTTAGCCAAAAATATTGACAACAGAAATTTGTGGATAGAGAACAAATTTTCAAACCGTAAAGGGATATCAAAGACCGATCTGGAAAAATTCAAGCAAAGAGGTATGTTTGTCAAGGGCTTTTATAAAACCGAACTTATCGACCAGCTACCCCGTCAGTCACAATTTGTGAGCACAACTGGTTTTGATGCGGTTTTTTCTTTTTTACGTATCCCATATCACAGGATTATCAAAGACACCAAATTTTTGAAATTACACAGCGACTCTTTGCGAAGTCTGGCAACTTTTTACCTTTTCCGGGAATCATTGACCAAGCCTGGGAATTCCCCCCTCAGGACCGGGGGCCGGAGGAAAAAGTCATCCTTAAATATGTGTCACACAATCATATAACCGATACGTTGACCCTTGCTTCTACGCCCAATAAGATACATTTTTCAGATATGCGGATTTTCGATTCCTACATAATAATGATCGCATTGGTACTTTCCGGAATTATATTTTTTTCTATCTTGTTTAAGTTCGGCCTGAGAAGGTTTCTTGGCATGGATATCAGGCAGAACCGGTTGTCCAGCAAGTTTGACACAGCGCTTGTCGGAAACTGGTTTGAGCATAAAAACCTTTTTATGGTGGTTCCGCCTTATACGAGAAAAGAAACCCTCGAGTGCAAGCTGACCCAATGGGTTTCGGCCAATGTTAAAACAAGAAAAGACAGCTCCGGACCGGCTTCTATCACATCCATAGACCTGAACGCTCATCCTTCAGGGGAGCAGTACGATACGCATATAGAAGAAATAGAGAAGTCGGTAAACAAAAAAAACATTTTTATGCTCTATCATCTGGAATCCGTCATCCGTCATCGGACTGACAGGGATTTACTGATGGATTTTTTGGAAAAGCTTATATACCATCACAATGTCGCTGCCGTGGTGATTACCTCTTCTCATCACACCAAGAAGATACAGGAATTGATTTATGAGTCGGAGAAATCTGAGTTGGGGGAATCTGAAGTGAAGCTTCGCTTTGCAAGGTGGAAGATAATACTGAGCGGATTTTGGAAAATATATTTGCCTTTTCAGTCAAAGGCAAACCGGAAGTATAAACGGCAGACAGAGCCTTTGGTATTGGCAAGTCATGATTTGCTGGAATACGAACTGAGCGCGGGCGAGTACCTGGAAACTATCAAGAGTAGTTTGGGGCAATCCAATTTATACAGAATGGAGTCTACTGTAAATTCGGAGCGGCAGACCGTATCCTTCAAAGAAGATATTATCTTAAAAGTGCAAAGTCTGGCCGATAATTACTATCATGCCCTTTGGTCCTCGTGTTCTAAAGCCGAAAAATATGCCATGTACGATTTGGCCGTTGACGGGCTGATTAACACAAAAAACCGGGAAGCCATTTACATGCTGATGAATAAAGGGATTTTAGTGAAAAGGGGTACCCTGAAGTTCATGAATGAAAGCTTCAGGAATTTTATCCTGACTATTATTAATCCGGACGATGAGTTTAAAATGCAGATGGAAATCAACAGGTTAGGGACCTGGTCCAAGTTTCGTACCCCTATCTTGCTAATCATTGTTGGAGCGGCATTTTTTATTGCCTTTGCCCAGGAGGCATTATTTAATAAAATCCTGGCCGGGCTGACTTCTGGGCTGGCGCTGGTGCCATTGATGATGAAATTAAATACGTTGTTAGGTATTCCTGCTGCAAAATCTGATAAGCAAAACTAAATGATGTTGCGTAACACCGTACTGAAACGCTAAGAATACAGGGGTAGGTGGAATCCCCCTGTAACCGGCAACCCGAGCCCCTCTAAAATCTCCGCTTATGCTTCATTTTCATCACCTCCTTATACATCTTTCCCATCGCCTTGTCCTTTTTCCTTTTGTTCGCTTTACTGGCTTCAAATCGCTGTGATTCCCTTTGCAGCTTTCCATAGTTTTTCAAGGACAGCGCATCAAGTTGCCCTTCTTCAATGGCCTGCAAAACGGCACAGTCAGGTTCATCCGTATGAGTACAGTCCGTGAAACGGCAATTTTCAGACAAACTGTCAATCAGCCCGAAGGTTTGCCCGATGCTTGCCGCATCCTCTGTCACACCAAGCTCACGCATGCCTGGGGTATCGATGATGAGGGGGCCATTGTGAAGTACAAACAACTCACGGTGGGTGGTGGTGTGTTTCCCTTTTTGGTGTAAGCTGCTGATTTCACTCGTTTTCATCACTGCTTGTTGCATCATTGCATTAATTAAACTCGATTTACCGACCCCTGAAGAGCCGACCAGGCAGTAAGTTTTTTGTGGTTTTAAACTTTTCAATAAATCTAAGGCTCCATTTTTGACAACTGTTGTAGCGGTCATCAGGGGAACACCAGGTAATCGTCGGCCCACATGCGAGATAAGTTCGTTAAGTTGATCACCGGATAAAAGATCAGTTTTGTTAAAGACCAGAACCGGCCCGATATTTCCCGCGTGACAGATAGAAATGTACCTTTCCAGCCTGTTCAAATTGAAGTTCTGGTCAACCGATTGAACAATCAGGGCATGGTCAATATTTGCAGCAATAAGCTGTGAATCACCGGTACGTTGAACGGCCTGCCTTTCCAGTTTGCTATACCTTGGCAGCACCTGATAAATGAGATACAAATCATCGGAGGCGATCAGCAACACCCAGTCACCTACTACAGGTAAATCAGTTTTAGCTGATGCACTATAACGAAGATTTCCGGTGATCACTGCTCTTTTATTTCCCTCCCGGGTCAAGACGATGTAACTGTCTTTATGCTGTTGTGCCACCCTGCCTGCGGAAAACTCTTCTAAATTATTTTTTTTGATATATTCGATAAATGCCTGGTTAAAACCCAGGACGAATAAATTATTCATGGGTATTTATTTGTTATCGATAGTAAAAAAAGAAAAGTGTAAGTGAGTCGCGCAAAGATTACTATCAGGCATGTGCATGCCCTTAAGCCCTGGACAGGTGATGAATCTTTGCTAGGCTACAATTATGTAGCTGGCAAAGGTGAATCGATATGAAAATTTATCTTTATACATAAAATATAAAACTAAAGTCTCTAACGGGAAAATAAAAAAAATGTTTTTGGTTTTCATTGCTATTTTTTCCGAGATGCATAATCGGTAAAATAGTTTTTAAAATCTTACGTTATATAATATTTTTAAAGCTGTTAATAAGGTAAACTATCATTCTTATTACTTAAACTATGTTGACATCGTATTTTAGGATATTTGATTTATTCAAGGTTAAACTAAAGCCATTTCTGTATGCTGTCATTGTTCTGACAGGCGCTCAGTGTCATATCGCAATAGCTCAGGAGAAGGAATCACCGGCTTACGACCGTGAACTTTATAAACCCCAATTTAAGCCCATCGACAAAACCAAAGTTGAAAGTGGTACTGAACTGGTCATTAAACTGGAGGCGTCCAATAAGATGAAAACGAGCCTGTACTATTCTTTTTCCTGGGATTTTGGCGGGGTCATTGACCAGGAAGAGAACCTGTTTAAATGGACGCCGGGCTCTGAGGATACAGGCATATATCCCATTATTTTTACAGCAAAAGATCCGGTAACAGGCCAGGAGACCAACCAGCCTGCTATAGTTGAGATCATTGAGAGGCGCTATGAGCCCTCTCTGAAGGTGATTTCAAGCTCTAAATCGCTGAAAGGATTTATCACATTGGATGAATTGGAAGAATTTGCCTTGATTATTCAGGCGAGCGACAGGAATCAAAGGGAGCGTTTATACCTTGATTATTTTATTAACAATAAACCAAAGCTGCATCTTCCCAATGCTACTTTTGAGGTAAATGACCGCAGAGCTACTTTTATATGGAGGCCGGACAATGATCAGGCCAAGCAACGGACATTTAACATTACTTTCCAGGTAAGAGATGAAACGGATTTGATATCGAGAATCAGCTATCAGGTGCTGGTGAACGATATCGATCACCCTCCTGTATTCAGAAATCCGACAAAAGACTATTACATCGACGAAGGTAAACAGCTTACGTTTTCCGTCAAGGCCACTGATCAGGATGATGATGCCATATTTTATGACATACAAACCCCCGACATCAAGCGCGGTGATTTTAGCTTTAATCACCAAACCGGTAAGTTCCAGTGGATGCCTGACTTTTCGTATGCCAAAGCCAAAACGCAGTATGATTTGGTTTTTAGTGCTTCTGATGGTATGTTAACAGACTTCGATACCATCAGTATCAGGGTCGATCCCAAAAACTACCCACCGAAAATAGAACCGATGGCTGAAAAAGTAGTGAAGGAAAATACCGCGCTGGTCATTAAGCTGGATGTAGAGGATTTGAATGGAAATGAAGATCTGATACTTACGGCAGAGGCTGAATTCGATGGCTTTGAGTTTGATGATGAAAAGGGGATTTTTTCGTGGAAACCGCCCTTTTCTTTTGTTAATGGTTTTGATAAAAGAAAGGTTACTGTAAAGTTCACTGCTTTTGATGGTCAGGCAGAAGATGTAGAAAGGGTGACCATAACCGTTTATGACCGGGAAGACCCGGAGAAACTGATAAAAAATTACCAGGCCAACCTGAGACTGGCCCAGGATATGGATATAAGAATTTCGGAGATCAATCGACATCTGGAGACCAAGGTCAAAAAGAAAAAATTCTGGAATACCTTTTTTGACGTTTCGACCGTGGTGCTTGGCGCTTTTACAGGGGTGGCCAGTTCATCTCTGGTAGGTGACTCCTTTCGCCAGACTGCCGCGCCGATAGGCTCAGCTATGACTACATTGATAGGCTTGAACGCAATACTGGATAAAGAAAAGGCTAAGCCATCCGAATTAAATTGGAAGATGATTACTTTGCAGACAGATTTAAACCGGTCGACCAGCGCTATGATGAGGAAGTATGGTGAGGAACCTTCGCCAGAGATTACGGATAGTTCAGAGTTCAAAAAGGATCTCAGTGAATTTGAAAGGACGGTAACTTCTAACGAAATTGAAAAAGATAAGCTGGTAGTCGAGTATACGAAACTGAAAGGAAATTAAAAGGGGTTGTCTCAAAAGTGAGATGGCCTTTTTTAACACCAAATATCCTTTTGTTGGATACAGGTTGAATGTTTTTTTTTCTCAAGATATGAGTAAAACACCCTTTGTTTTCTATCGATTCTCAGTGAGATTTTAACCAAGCAAAATAATATTTGGCAAAAAAATTAGAGGCTCCCCTTTTGAGACAGCCTCTTCTTATATTTTAATTGATCAATTTAAATCCTACACTGAGCGTTAACAGTCTATTCCGCTGATCGGTTTGGAAAGTTTGTCCGAATACTGTCAGATCATCGCCAAAGGAGCTGAGGTTTCCTTCCCATTTAAGATCGAGCACCAACCGGGAAATGTCTACTCCAAACCCTACCTGGTAACCAATTGTAGCATCGTTATAACTCGACTTCACGTCCTGGGTTGCCCCGCTAAAATCTGATTTGGCATCGGCACTTAGCAATAAACTTGCCGTAGGTCCGGCCTGGACTCTGAATATTTTAAGAATTTTGGTGCCAAACATGACCGGAATGTCCAGTTTATTATATTCCAGATCAACCACCTGATTGGTAACATTGGCCCCATTTTCCGAAATCTGCACCTGGCCATCTACCGAGGTAAACAAGGCCTCCGGCTGTACAAAAAATCCTCCAAGAGAAAATCTCGTAAAAACTCCTGCATGAAATCCCAACTGGGCGTCCCTTTCTTGGATAGCATCGATGTTATCCGAAAGCTTTAACTTGGAGGAGCTTAATCCGATCCTGGGTCCTATGGTAAAAAACTGACCGTAGCTTATGCTAGTGATCATTAAGGCTATTATTACTAAGGCTAATTTTTTCATTGTTTTCATTTGTTTATTTGCCGTTTGGTTGATATTACGTTAAATCGTTTTAAATATTGTAAACTATAATCAGCTTTTCCAAATTCAAAAAGTGTGCCTAAATACAATATCTATGATGTGCAAACCGCCCCAAAGGTTGCAAATTAATACAAAAAAAAATGAATAAAGTTCAAAAAACAATAATTCTTCCCCCTATTCTTTTTTCAAAAAAAAATAAAAAATCGCCTGTACCCTTGATATTTTAGTAAGGAATTTGCCCATTTTCAGAATCTGAATCCCAAATTGAGGCGAACATATTGATGATCTGTACCGCCCCTGACTTCCCGGGAAAGCAGGTGATAACTGATCGCCGCGCTAACCCTCCAGGTGCTCCACTGTACACCATATTTACCATGATAAACCCAGGGAACGGCTTGCCGCGTATGGGGACTTTCATTTCCGATCCAGTTTCCTTCGATTAAGCCATTGTAGTAAACATACTCAATGGCTGCACCCGCAAAAAGATAAATCTCTGATTTTTTCGCAAAAGGTCCATTTTCCAGATCACCACCGGAAAAGGTCGAAAGATTGAGAGGCAGGAATTTTCCGACCCTGACCAGGCCTTCTTGTTTCACATTGGCTGACAAAGTGCCAAGATTTAATTCCGATGTGGATATGAAATTCATGATTTTTGTCTCGAACCATTGTCTGGCATGCTGTAAATGCAAATTAACTACAGGGCTGTTAACAATCTGATTTTCCCACCCCCTCGGTTTGAATACATCGATCTGCCGGTGCCACCATTCCTGCAAATTTTGTCCCCCGGCCCATGGTCCTGAAACGCCCAAGGTTACATCTGCCTGAATAAACTGATTTTTGGGAATAAAAAGTCTCACCCCCCCGGATAGTGTCAAGGTAGAAGCATAGGGCCGGTCGTGCCGCTGTTTGTCGTAAAAAATGATCTCAGAGGGTGTATAAATCTTGTGTTGAAGACTACTGACCAGTATAGCCTTTTCAACCTGCCCGATTAAAAAAAAATCATTGATATGAATAGTACGATTCCATTTTAAAATAATTCCGTTGCTGTAGTACTTATCTGTTGCGGCAAAATTAAACCGGTCATTGTCAACCTGCGCGGCAATTTGATGGGTAGGCGCGTGCTGCCCATACAGCCCTGCAGGCCTCAAAAAGTAAACTAAAACAACGCAAAGAATTAATGACCTGATCATAAATCTGCTTATCACATAAAAATGGTAATGATTTACAACAATTTCATTTAAGATAATTGTTTATTTTGGCCCGGGTAATGTATCATTGAAGATAATTGCAAAAGAAATTGAAAATTTGACTGCTGAAAATCAATTAAGGGAGCTTTTGAATAAAAGGGAGTTAAAAGGTAATATAAGGTCGCTGACAACGACCTATTCCCTGATTGATTTTTTTTCCAACGATTATTTGGGGCTGGCCGGAAGCCAGGAGCTGTGGCAAATGATCAGACAAAACTACGATGCACTCGGCTCCAAAAAGAACGGTGCCACGGGGTCGAGGCTATTGTCAGGGAATTCAGCTTATTGCGAAGACCTGGAAAGTTACCTGGCCTCAATTTTCAAAGCCGAGGCCACCCTGCTTTTCAACTCCGGTTACAGCGCTAACCAGGCTGTTTTATCCTCCGTTCCTCAAAAAGGAGATACGATTATTTACGATGAGCATATTCATGCCTGTATCAAAGAAGGGGCCAGGCTGAGTTTTGCCCGGCAGTATTCATTTAAACACAATGATACAGTTGATTTGACGAAAAAACTTGACAGATCGGAGGGTAATATTTTTGTCGTGGTGGAGTCGGTTTATTCGATGGATGGTGATGCGGGGCAAATACAAGAAATTCTGGCAGTTTGCAGGGCATACGGGGCCAGTCTGATTGTGGATGAAGCCCATAGCACAGGGGTTGTGGGAGCAGGTGGAAATGGTCTTGTATGTAGTTTGGGGCTGGAAAAAGAGGTTTTTTTGCGCATATACACTTTTGGCAAAGGCATGGGGGTATACGGAGCCTGTGTGGCCGGGGCACAACTGGTAAGAGATTACCTGATTAATTTCGCCAGATCCTTTATATACACGACAGCCCTGCCGGCCCATAGTCTGGTGAGCATCCGGTCGGCTTTTGATTATCTGCAGGATCATCTCGTATTGCAGGACCAGCTTCATACTATTGCAAACTACTTTGACCTGAAGGCCCGGGAACACTCTTTTAAGAACTCCGGAAATTATTTCCTTTGCAACAAAAGTGCCATAAAGGCCTTGATGGTACCTGGTAATCACAAAGCCAAAGCGTTGGCCATGTCCCTTCAGGCCGAAGGATTTAATGTCCGGCCAATACTATCGCCTACGGTAAAGGCGGGTGGAGAAAGGATCAGGATTTGTTTGCATGCTTTCAATACCAAAAATGAAATTGACCAATTTTTTAATGTATTATATAAAAATGCTTTATGAGTAAATATTTTGTTAGCGCCATAGGAACAGACTCCGGAAAGACGGTGGTAAGTGCCATTATCAGCCAGGCTTTAGGGGCTGATTACTGGAAACCCATTCAATGCGGCTTTCCTCGCGATCTGGACACAGTACGTATGCTGGTACAGGACCCCCGTAGTACTTTTCATGAAGAGCAATATTTGCTGAAAACTCCGGCTTCACCACACGCCGCGGCGAAAATAGATGGTGTCGAAGTAGCTGTTGACCATTTTAAATTGCCTTCGACTGACAATAACCTGGTTATAGAGGGTGCCGGAGGATTGCTGGTACCTTTGAACGATGATGAAAACATAGTAGATTTAATTATCAAATTTGACGCGGAACTGGTTTTGGTATCTGATCTGTACCTGGGGAGTATCAATCATACACTTCTGAGTGTCGAGGCTTTACAAAAACGAAACCTGAAAGTAAAGGGGATCATTTTTAATGGTGAGGAAAACAAAGAAAGTGAGTCGATCATCTTAAAACGGTCCGGTTACAACTGCCTGTTAAACATTGCCAGAGAAGATAAAGTCAATCCGAATATGGTGGGGCGCTATGCCAGAAAGCTAAAAGAAAAATGGGAAATCTGATTCAACGGGATAAAAATGTGGTATGGCACCCATTTACGCAATGGAATGCCGTGCCGGACCCAATCCCGGTAGTAAAAGGGGAGGGGGTATATTTGTACACAACAGACGGCAAAAAGATCATCGATGCCATTTCTTCGTGGTGGGTAAACATTCATGGTCACGGTAACAAGACAATAGCAGAAGCAGTAGCCAGACAGGCTGCCACACTGGAGCATGTTATTTTTGCCAATTTCACCCATGAACCTGCTATTGAGCTGGCAGAAAATGTTTTATCCATTCTGCCGCCGGAGCAGTCAAAGGTTTTTTACTCTGACGATGGTAGCACCTCTGTAGAAGTCGCCCTCAAGATGGCTTTTCAATACTGGTATAACCAAGGAATAAAAAAAACCAAGGTTATCGCTATCGATGGGGCTTATCATGGGGATACCTTTGGCAGCATGTCTGTAGGAGACAGGGATATTTTTGTGGAACCATTTGCCCCTTTTTTGTTTGATGTGGAAAGTATTCCCTTTCCAACGCCGGATAATGAAGATCAGGTGCTATCGGTATTTGAGGATATTCTCCGGTCGGGAAATGTGGCTTCTTTTATTTTTGAACCGTTGCTTCAGGGTTCCGGGGGAATGAGAACCTATGATCCGGGAATGCTGGACAAGTTGATTGCCATGGCCAAGGCCAATGATGTGATTTGTATCGCCGATGAGGTTTTAACCGGTTTTGGAAGAACAGGTAAGCTTTTTGCCAGTCTTTACCTGGAGCACAAACCGGATATTTTTTGTTTGTCAAAGGCATTAACCGGAGGTACATTGGCGTTGGGTGTAACCACCTGCTCACAAAAAATCGTAGAAGCTTACCGGTCTGAGGAAGCGGCAAAAACCTTTTTTCACGGTCATTCCTTTACTGCCAACCCGATTGCCTGTGCTGCTGCCAACGCCAGTTTTAAACTACTGATGGAAAAAAGCTGTCTGGATAATATCCAAAGAATAGCCGCACAACATGCGCAGTTTAACGAATGGTTACAAACACAGCCGGGCGTGAAAGCTTCAAGATGCCTTGGAACCATGCTTTCCCTTGAAGTGCAAACACCGGGTGAGACTTCGTACTTTAATGAAATCAGACATCGTGTGTTTCCTTTTTTTGTTGAAAGAGGTGTTTTATTAAGGCCTTTGGGCAATGTCATTTACATTTTGCCACCTTACATCATTGAAAATGAAGAGCTTGAGTATATCTATGATGCGATAAGGCAGTTTTTGGCAGACCTTCCGTAAGATGATTGTGCATGTTTTATCCGTCTGATTTAAGGGTTAATTTTTGAAAATTCCGGTGATTTAACCGCTTGCTTTTGTCCCAGCCCACCCAGATGTGGGCTGTCTTTTAAATATTGCATGCCTGAAAATTTTATCGGCACTTTTTCGTACCGATAGGTGTCTTTGAGTGTTTTGGTAAAGTTATTGTCTCCCATACTTACGTCGGCGTCTTCCATGGTCAACTGACAGGGGTGTTCATACCCTGAGGCATGGGTGATCTCCAGCATTTCCTGTTTGAGGGTTTTGATGTAATTGGCAAAACGTTCCGATTTCAGGGTAACATCAATTCCTGATTGTAACCATTTGCTTTGGGTGGCGATTCCCGTAGGACAACGATTGGTATGGCAAACCTGGGCCTGGATACAACCGATCGACATCATAGCTTCCCTGGCAACGTTAATAAGGTCGGCCCCCATGGCCATGGCCATCAGGGCATTGGCCGGGAAGCCAAGTTTGCCCGAGGCTATGAAAACCGTACGCGCTGCTATACCACGCGCTGCAAAAATCTGATATACCTGGCTAAAAGCGTAGACAAAAGGAAGTGCGACATGATCGGCAAATGAAGGCGGTGCCGCACCCGTTCCACCTTCACCCCCGTCTATGGAAATAAAATCAGGGCCCCTGCCTGTTTCTTCCATAATTTCTGCCAATTCTTGCCATTTATCAAGTTTTCCAACGGCGGATTTTATACCAACGGGCAAACCTGTGTTTTGCGCGATGTTCTCAACAAAGTCCACCATTTCAGGAATGGTTGAAAAGGCCGTGTGATTCGCGGGGGATAAAACATCTTTTCCCATAGGTACTGTTCTTATCCTGGCGATTTCCTTAGATATTTTAGAAGCGGGCAATACACCTCCCTTTCCGGGTTTGGCGCCTTGCGACAGCTTTATTTCAATGGCTCTCACAAACGGGTTGTTTTTAACCAGTTCCACCATTTTTTCTATCGAAAAATTTCCATGCTCATCCCTTACCCCAAAATAGCCTGTCCCCATATGAAATACCACGTCGGCACCATTTGAATGGTAGGGTGATAACCCACCTTCTCCTGTATTGTGGTAACAGCCTGCCTTTAACGCCCCTTTGTTGAGTGAGTCTACCGCCCGTGCCGACAGCGAACCATAGCTCATGGCCGAGATATTTACTACCGAGTAGGGTTTATAAGGTCTTTTACGTCCATTTTCCAGGCCCATCACCTTAGCACAAGGTATAAATGACTTGTCATGGAAATTCGGATGATTTTCCCCCACATGAAAGGGAATCATGCTCGGATTGATAAAAACATGGCCTGGCGCATGAATATCCTGATCTGTCCCGAAACCCTCATAGTTATTTTGCTTTTTGGATGACGCATAAATCCAGGACCGCTGGCTGCGGTCAAAGGGTAATTCTTCGCGATTATTGGCTACAATATACTGACGCAGCTCAGGGCCAATTTTTTCCAACATATAACGGATATGACCGACCACGGGATAGTTGTGACTGATGGTATGTTTCTTGTTAAAAAATACATCCCTTACTGCAATTAAAACCAATACTAAGATGACATAACCCCACCAGGGAATCATACCAAAGATATTTAAGTATATTTCCATACAACGAATAATTAGTCTTTTGTTCCGGCCAATGCCGGAATCCCTATCATGAAAACCGTTCCACTGTGCGTTGAACTTTGTACGTGTATGGTACCATTTAACTTATGAACCACTTCACGCACTATATACAACCCCAGCCCTGAGCCATCTGAATTGAAACTCCCCCGGTAAAACATATCAAAAATGTTATCCAGGTGTTCTTCCTTTATGCCTTCACCATTGTCCTCAACTACAATATCTACCTCCCGGGAGTTTCCTTCGACCGTTATTTTCAGAAAAGAATTGGTCTCATCCCTTTTCCGGTATTTAATGGCGTTGGAAATGATATTACCGAAAACAAGCATTAACCTGCCTTTATCGGAGATAAAATCCCCCTCCACATTGACACTAACTACTAAATTTAAGTCTCCGGCCCCATCCATGTATCGGCGCAAGGCAAAAGACTCATTAATAATGCCTTTAAAATCGATAACATCTGAATCGATCTTTTTGTTTTCATTGATGGAAAAAGCCAGGATATCTTTTATGTAGGAATTTAATTTACCAACACTCCATTCAATTTTTTCTATGTATTCGGTAGATTTTTGGTCATTCAGGTCCAGTTTCATCAGATTGACCAAACCTAAGATGGAAGCAACGGGCGCCTGGATGTCATGAGAGATGCTGTATGTAAGTTTGTCAAGTTCAAAGTTCTTTTTATGAAGTTCTTCATTTTTGGCTTCCAGCTTTCTTTGTGCATCCTTCAACATGGTTATGTCCATGACGGTGCCATTTAACCCAATGATTTTATCGCTTAAACCATTATAAGTGGGCTTTATTTTCACCAAAAGGTTTTTATGCTCATTCTTTTTGTTCATAGCCCTTACTTCGAAGGTGTATATGACCGGTTTATTAACAGCCTGAGAAAAAGTATCCGTTACCAGTTTCCTGTCCTGAGGATGGATAAACTCCATAAATTCTTCATATTCGGGAATTTTGTCATCTTTTTCAAGGCCAAAAATTTTTCTTTGTTCATCTGACCATTCAGTAACCTGCGATTTGAAGTCATATTTCCAGTTTCCAAGGTTCGCCATTTTCTGGGCTTCGCGGAGTTCCGTACCCTGAGCCTGTAGTTTTTTCTCCGTGGCGATTTTCTCGTCGAGTTCCTTTTTTAAGGCAGCGGTTTTGGCCTTTACCACTTTTCTTAATGTTTGAATCCAGAAAACCGAAAGAACCAGTAAAAGGAGCAATGACAAACCTACCCATTTAAGGATTTTAACTGCGATGGAGTCATCCTTTTCCCCAAACCATTTGACATAGATTTTAGAATATCTGCCTGATTTCTTCAGTATTTCCAATCCCAGGTTAATATCCCTGATCAGATCCAACCTGCCTTTGGCGGTGACAAACGACAATTCCAGGGGAAATATAACCGGTCCTACCGGTGACAATTCAACCCGGTCACTTTCAGCGATAAACTTGTGGGCCCGATAGCCACTAACCAGGGCATAATCGAAGTTTTCCCTGACCAGCCGGTTCAATGCCTCCTGTTCGTTCATGGCCGTAGCTACATTTAGTTGCAGTTCGCTTTTCCTCAAAAGATCTTCCAGAAGCGAACCGTTTTCCACAATGACCGAGGCGCCGACGATGTCTTCGATTTCCTCAATTTTTTTTTGATTATCCATTGTTATCAACTCGTGAGGAATTACCGCGTGGGAATTGGCAAATTCAAACTTTTCGCTCCTTTCACTGGAAAAAAACATATCTGTGACATCGATTGATTTTTCGTACTCGAGCCTGTGTTTGGTTTCTGACCAGTCGTTCAGTTTAAACACAACCTTAAATCCCATCTCCTCCCCAATGGCAGTAAACAGGTCTATATGAAAACCGTCGGGTTGTCCTTTTGCATTGATAAATTCATAGGGCGGATAAGATTTGTCACCGCCATAAACCACAGTTTTACCGTCTTTTTTTTGACTATGAACGGCATATTGAATACTCATCAGAACTATTAAAAGGCATACCGTTTTGGTTGGGTCGAGGTAATACATACGATCGCACTTAAATAATAGCTTTTGTTACAGAATCCTTGTTGTAGTTTTTTGCTACTACTGAAATTAAGGCAAAAACTTGTAAAAGAAAAACCTCTGCCAACGGCAGAGGTTTTAAAATCATGTGGGTTGTTGTTTTTACCCTGTTATTTTTCCAGAATTTTAAACTCTACTCTTCTGTTCAACTCCCTGCCATCGATTTCATCGTCATTGCTCACCATGGGCCTGTCTTTTCCATAGCCGATAGTTTTCAGCCTGCTTCCGTCAATTCCATTTTCTACCAGGAAGTTATACACTGATTGAGCCCTTCTTTCAGACAACGCCTGATTATACTTTCTGGTACCAATATTATCGGTATGACCGGAGATTTCAATTTTCATGTTTTTATTTTCTTTTAACAAATTAGCAAGCCTGTTTAATTCCGGCGTGGACTCGGATTTCAGGGATGCTTTGTCAAAATCGAAAAATATATTGTTGAGCCTGATGGTAACCTCTTTTTCGATAGGAACCAAAATAAGGTTCTGTGTAATTTCAGCGTATTCGGTAACGTTTTCAAGGTCTACATTCTCATTAATGGCCACATAACCGGCAGCTTCGGCCAGGTATCCGTATTTTTCCCCTGAAGGTAAAAGTATTTGGTACTCCCCGGTCACCGGATCGGAGTTTACAGTGCCTATTTCTTCTCCATCGGGAAGTTTCTCATAGAAGATCCGGGCGCTGATAGGTTTTCGGGTTTTTCTGTCATATACCTTTCCTTTTACCAGTATGACCGCTGTAGGTCTGAACAGGTCAGGCATATTGATGGAAAAAATATCTGCGTCGTTTTCTGATACACTTCGTGAAAAATAGGCATTTTCCCCCTTGGGATCAATATTGAAAAATACGTCATCACTGACAGAGTTAATTCCCGGCCCGAGATTCTCAGGTTCGGACCAGTTTTCCCAGGTATCATCCAGTCTTCTTGCCACATAAATATCTGCGCCACCATAGCCACTATAGCCCTTTGATGAGAAGTAGAGGGTTTTATCATCCGGTGCTAAAAATGGAGACGATTCTTCGCTGGCACTATTTACATTGTCTCCCAGGTTTTTAGGTTCCGTCCAGATTCCGTCGTCTTTCAAAAAGCTTACATACAAATCCCTGTCGCCTTTTGTGTCTTTTCGGTGCACCGACATCATCAGGACTTTTCTGTTGTTTGCCAGGTAATATCCAACCCTCGGTGAGAGGTTGTAGTCGTTTTTGATTTCCAGGGCCATCGGTTCCTCCCATCCCTCACTGGTTTTAGTACTGACCGAAACCCCGGCTGTCATCTTTCCGCTTTTTCCGTACCTGTTTCCAAGAAGCAAAATGGCGGTATTTCCATCAGGGGTAATGGAAGAAATAAAGTTAGGGCCGTCATTATTAAGCGGGGCGCCAATGTTTTTTGCTACTCCCCATTCTCCTGTCGTCTTATCTTTTTCGGCATACCAGATGTCTTCGATATCGTCTGCACCGCCTACATTTTCAGGGTGATTTTGCCGGCTGAAATATAGCAAATCCCCTTGTGGTGAAATCAGGGGTTTAATTTCTTTGTAAGGGCTGTTGACGTTTTCACTCAACCGCTCTGATCTTAACTCAGTATTCAACCCTTCGGGCAGATTCAGCTCTATCCTGATAGGCTCCTTTGAATCACTGATACCCACAGCGTCGATACTGTTGTACCCTTCGACTTTTGAGCAATCCATTATTATTTTCAGGGCATGCACCTGGTAAGACGTCCGGTCGATGAAGATATTCAATAGTCTTCTTGAAAGGTTGATCGGTGCAGGCAGCAGGGAAAATACAGAGTATTCTTTATTGTTTTCGTCGTACAGCAAGACCTCACTTACGGCACTTGGGTTGAGGGATTCTGCAATCGCTATTTGTTGCACCCTGATTGGCGTATCAAACCCCACCTTAATGAATTCGACTTTATCCGGTTTTTTAGGGAGCCATGCATTGGGGTTGTCTCCTCCTTCGGGGTAAACGTTAGGTTTGTGAAGTATTTGCGACGCAGCATATTCGACCGGGGATAACTGCGAGCTAAATTCTATTACCTTGGTAGCCCAATGCACGGTAGGTATTTTTTCCTGAGCCCTAGCAAAGTGCATGATGACAAGGCAAATAACAAAAAATGTAATTTTTCCTTTCAACATGTTTCTGTCTTTAATAATAGTAACAATTAAGTCTATTTATCCGAAAATTAAAAATATTGACAAAAATTCAAGATTCATGAAGTCTGCAAATATTACATCATAAGGTTATTAATTCATATTTAACCTGGTTAACCCTTCACCTGAATTGCAGTACCTCGATCATTACTATCGACATCAAAGATTAATATCTTGATAAACAATAGATTTAAGTAGAAATCACAGGTCGAAAATACAGCTATTAATCTGAACAAAATATGAACAATATTTGAACAAAACTACCAAAAACCGTGAAAAAATCTTTGCACGCACAGAATTTTATAGGCTGCCTTTTGTTAACGGACTGATTTTTAGCTGTCGATAAAGCCAGGGCTTTTTATAATTTCAAGATAAATCAACCATAAAACGGTTAAAAATCACATAAAATTGATCCTGAAATGCCGGTATTCTCTGTGCCTATGGGCGAACCGGCAGGTATGACAACGGGTTTTGCAGTTCGCTGATACTCAAAATCGTTGATGTATTTTTCAACAATGGCTTTCGTATGTTTTAAGAAGGCAAACTGGTTTAAGTCCGGGTTTTTCCTGATTTCCTGGCTCATCCATTTATTCAGGTCGTCCAGTTTCAAATAACAGATCGCCCGGGTTTGGTGAGTAGCGGCTTCGTCGATAGCCAGGTTGATTAAATGTTTGATAACCAATTTATTCACCATCCTTTGGATCTCACCACTCAAACCTTCGTCCACACCCGCTTTCAGGGTTCTGTTAACAATGTCGTCAACCAGTTCAGAAAACCCTGGCAAATTTTCATTTCTGCCATTGTATTCGATCATCCTGGCGGCGCGATGGGGGTGAAGCAGCAGGCCGAGTACCCGTTCCGCTACACTTTCAGCAGCAGACAATGGATCGAAAGCAGGGCCTGTTTTGGCATCGAATGTTTCCCGGTTACGGCTGTAACCGAGCGGCCGGGGAGGGATTTGACTGATGATATTCTCTGAAATTAACAGGGATTCCGGCTTCAATGTACTTAGTACCGCGTAAATAGCTTTTTTTTGCTCGATTGCCGGAATCATCTCCGTGATTTGTTGCCCATCATTCCTTAATGCATAGGTGTAATTCAGTCCTCCTATGAGCTTTACCGCTGCTTCTATCTGATAGCGATGCATCAGGTAAACCGGTACCAGGACTTCTTCCAGTGTAGCCATGGGATCACCGGATTTAATATTGCTTGAAGAGAATTTTTCAAGTACGGCTTTTCGCACATTCATGACCCTGTTTAATTCATCGGCCGCACTGTAACCGTTGTCCCATAGATGGGCGTAAGGGTGGGCACCCCCCTGAGGTCTGGCATCCTGATCGGATATAAATAAAATTCCTTCGCTGCGGGCCTTATCGAGTATTTGTTTTAACCGGGATTTTTCATCGGTTTTTTTAGGGAAATCCTGGTATCCGTAGGCAATGGCAACTTTGTCCCAGGCCCCTATTTTGTCGTCGTAGGCTTCACTTACATCTACATGGCCGGCACTGTCTAACCTGACATAGGGGTGAGGGTAGTCCATCACCGAGCTTCTGTCATTTACACTTGCAGCGAAATTGTGGGCCAATCCCAGGGTATGACCGACTTCATGGGCTGACAATTGTCTCAATCTGGCCAAAGCCATTTCCCGCATGGCTTTTGGAACAGGTTTTCCGGTTTCATAAGGTGTGAGTAAACCCTGTGCAATCAAAAAATCCTGCCTTACCCTAAGTGAGCCCAAAGTGACATGTCCTTTAATGATTTCTCCTGTTCTGGGATCGCTGACCGAGTTGCCGTACGACCAGCCGCGTGTCGCCCTGTGAACCCATTGAATCACATTGTACCGGATATCGAGTGGATCCACGTCTTTTGGGAGCATCCTGATCTGAAATGCATTCTTGTATCCTATATCCTCAAATGCCTGGTTCCACCAACTTGCGCCTTCAATTAAAGCCGATTTAATGGGTTCCGGGGCACCTCGGTCAAGATAATACACGATTGGCTCCATGGGCTCACTTACTTCTGCCTCCGGATTTTTCTTATTCAACCGGTGCCTGTTAATAAATCTTTTAACAATGTTTTCATGAATCGGGGTGGCAAAATCCATATAAGATATGCCAAAATACCCGGCTCCCGGTGAAAACTCCCTCGGTTGATAATCATCGTCCGGCAGTTCTATGAAGCTGTGATGTTGTCTTACGGTAATGATATTGGGAGTAGGTACCACCTGGCGGACATAATTGCCGGCAGCATTTCCGGAAAATGTCAGTATGGCCTCGAATTCCGAATTTTTAGGAAAGGCCTTCGTACGAGGCAGGTACATGGCGCTTTTGCTTGCATCGGGTTTGTAATCTCCCTGACCCGTATTTTTGAGCCTACCGGTTACCCCGTGGGCATCTCTCATCAGAAAAGCGCTGGCATCGACCAATAGTTTACCGTCCTGTTCAGCCTCAATTTTAAAACCCCACAATACCGACTGTGCAAAAGCTTCCTCCACTGCCTGTCTTTCGTCAGGATTGTCACTGATGGCACGGTAATCATAATTAGGCTGAACCAGCAAAAGCTTATTCCCACTCCGGAAGAACCTTACTATCCGGGTATTTCCCAACTGGCCCCTGTCAAGGCCAATATCATTGGAACCTACCCCCGCTGAAAGAGCATTCACATACAAAAACTCCTGGTCAAACTTGTCGACTTCCAACCATACGGTTCCATTTTTATCATCCCAATAGAAGTTAAAGTAACCTTCGTACTTCGCCATGCCCGTAACCTTTTCTTCAATGGTACCAACGGTGACTTTTTTCTTCTGGGCTGATGCTAGTATTGAGCAGAACAAAAAGAGTAAAAAAACAGGAAATCTTTTTTTCATACTTGTGGGATACCTTCGCTCGTACATGTATCTGAAACCAAATATAATAAAAAAAAAATCACATTTTTCATAACAGAGGCTATTAGGATCACTGGGAAGAATTGTCAATTTACAATAGACAATTGGTTTTTGGGGGAGGTAGGGAGTGTGGGGGGAATGTGAGGCGTATTTAGCAACTATAGGTGGTAGCACAGAATCAATCATGAATCCTGCAACTCCTCTCACCTACCTGACACCTCTCACCTCTCTCCTGACTCCTGATGGAGGTGCTACTTTTCCCTGAGCCAGGTTTGAGATCTTCCGATCCAGGAAAAACCTATGTATCCACGGACGATGAGGTTATCGTTTTCGACCCATATTTTGCATTTATATACTTTTCCGTTTTGTGGATCGAGGATGGTGCCACCATCCCATTCGTCCCCGTTTTTTTCCAGGTTTTTAATTATTTCCATGCCCAGGATTTTTTGATCTTTTCTGGGATCATCGTCATCGCATTGGTCACAGACCGCGCCCTGTTTTTTTGGGTCTGTAATTTTGACAATTCTACCAAATACTTTATTGTCTTTTTTAAAGATTTCGACCACCGATTTTTTTTCACCCGTTTCATCATCGACAGTTTTCCATTGGCCCAGTATCGACTCCTGACCGTAAGTCCGGGAAATTATTAGTGACAGCAGGAGGCATGTCCAGAATACTTTAGTCATAAAAAAAATTTTTATCAAAGTAACAAAAAAAATTTTAATTAGATGCGTGTGACTATCAAATTTTGGCTTATTTACTGGTAAGCTATTGTTGATGAGGTAATGATGAAAATGGGTATGACCCGTGCCCCCTCGAAGGCAGAGCCGTCAGTTTAAGAAAAAATATCTTATGGCGCGAGCGTCCGGGGCTGTTGCACAACTTAAGAATATGCCTGTATTTATTTTACCGGCGAAAACCGCTGTGTCTCTTTGTGCCTTGGTGCCTCTGTGGTCAAAAAAGGAACACCACCAAGTTACCAAGGCACAAAGAGCTTTGCCGAAAACGTTGTACAACAGCCCCGGACGCTCGCGCTATTAATTATTTTTGTATGTGTTTAAGCAATTGAGTATTATATACCTGCAAGGGTTTGGGCTGACAGATATGCCCTCGAGAGGGGAGTCAAGTAATGCTGAGCTCCGGTGAAGGGACTAGTCATCCTATGATTTATTACCATGACTTCCGGTGAAGTCTGTTGAATTCAGAAGAAAATATTGTGTAAAAGATTTTGTTAACCGGTTGTTAACCAGTTTCTTTAGTCACTAATGTTTCTTTCGGCCGGAACGATTTTAAGGGCTTCGGTATTTTTTGGGTTTGGTATACTTTGTTCCGAAACCTGCCTTTCGGTTACTTCTTTTTCGTTGGTTAACGAAGTGTGATGCCCGGAGTTAACAGAAATGTGGGGAGCGATAATTAAGGCTACGATAGACATCAGCTTGATTAAGATGTTCATAGAAGGACCAGAGGTGTCTTTAAAAGGATCACCAACAGTATCTCCTGTAACAGAGGCTTTATGGGCCTCGGATCCTTTGTATTCCATTTTACCATTTATTTCCACCCCTTTTTCAAAAGATTTCTTGGCATTGTCCCAGGCACCGCCGGCATTGTTCATAAACATTCCCATTAAAACCCCTGAGACAGTCACTCCGGCTAACAATCCCCCGAGAATTTCAGCCGAAGAAGCATCATTAAAAACATCTCTGAAGCCAAAGCCCACGATCAAGGGTACAATCAGGGCGATCGCACCCGGCATAATCATTTCCCTGATAGAAGCCCGTGTCGAAATATCGACACATTTTTCATATTCCGGTTTGGCCTTGTACTCCATGATACCAGGTATTTCTTTAAATTGTCTTCGTACCTCATTCACCATATCCATAGCGGCCCTGCCGACAGCGGCGATGGCCAGGGACGAAAATATAAACGGAATCATTGCGCCTACAAATAGAGCGCCAAGCACAGGTGCTTTATAAAGGTCGATGGTATTAATACCTGCAATTCCCACAAAAGCAGCAAATAGAGCCAGGGCTGTCAATGCTGCCGAGGCGATGGCGAAACCTTTACCCGTGGCCGCTGTGGTATTTCCTACGGCATCGAGATTATCGGTTCTTTCTCTTACCTCTTCGGGTAAACCGCTCATTTCGGCGATACCTCCGGCATTATCTGCAATAGGTCCAAAAGCGTCGATCGCCAATTGCATAGCCGTAGTGGCCATCATACCGGCAGCGGCGATGGCAACTCCATACAACCCGGCAAATGTGTAGGAAGCAACAATTCCTGATCCCAAAACAATAATTGGCAATACGGTAGATTCCATTCCCACGGATAGCCCTCCGATGATATTGGTAGCGTGACCGGTGGAAGATTGCTTTACAATGGAGTTGACAGGTCTTTTGCCCATGGCTGTGTAATATTCGGTAATAATACTCATCAAGGCCCCCACAACCAGCCCTACCACTATTGAATAGAAAACATCCATGCTTGTAAACTCATACCTTCTCATGGCAAGGTTTTCCGGCAACATCCAATTTACCAAGAAAAATGAGGCAATGGCAGTTAATACAATGGATGACCAGTTACCCAGGTTTAAAGCATTTTGCACACTGTCGGTTTCATTTTTAACCTTTACAAACCATGTTCCTATGATAGAAAACATCAGACCTATGCCTGCGATGAGCATTGGCAGCAAAACCGGAGCTATTCCACCGAAGTTATCATCGGATACAATTTCCCGGCCCAATACCATGGTAGCTAAAATTGTGGCCACATAAGAGCCAAATAAATCCGCTCCCATACCCGCAACATCGCCTACATTGTCACCTACATTGTCTGCAATCGTCGCAGGGTTACGGACATCGTCTTCAGGTATGCCGGCTTCCACTTTTCCAACAAGATCGGCGCCTACGTCTGCGGCCTTCGTGTATATACCGCCACCGACACGTGCAAACAAGGCTATACTTTCCGCACCCAGGGAAAACCCGGCAAGGACTTCCAGGGCTTTTTCCATTTCCCGGCCATTTACCGCACCCCCCTGGCTGGTAACGTATACATTGTAAAATACTATGAATAAACTTCCCAATCCGAATACGGCCAATCCCGCAACACCGAGTCCCATTACACTCCCCCCGGTAAAAGATACTTGCAATGCTTTTGATAAACTCGTCCGTGCCGCCTGGGTCGTTCTCACATTGGCCTTGGTAGCGATATTCATGCCGATCCATCCTGCAAGTGCTGAAAAGAAAGCACCGATAACAAACGAAATGGCAATAACAGGGCTCGAGGTCTCTACTGTTGTACCGGAATAAGCCAACAAAATCCCGGCAATGATAACGAAATAGGTAAGAACTTTCCATTCCGCCTTAAGAAAGGCCATGGCCCCGCGGGCAATATAACCTGCCAGTTCTTTCATATTATCGTCACCGGCATTTTGTTTTGACACCCACAGTGATTTTATAACCATAATTACCAATCCAACAATGCCAAGAGCCGGAATCAAGTAAATCAAATTTTCCATATTGTTCGCTTTGCTTAAAAGAATACTTTTTCTCTCAAAAATTAAAAGAGCCCACCTGGAGTGGGCGCAATCAAAAAACTTGCGCAAAGATAGGATTTCAACTTTGATTATGAAATAAAAAATGTCAAATCTCCTGCATATTTAGTCAGGAAAACCCATAAACTCGTCTAACAATCGGATGAAAGATTTGATTTCCAGGAAAATAGCTACGGTAAAGAGACTTTCCTGCACATTTATTCCCGCAATTTATCCAATAACCTGTTTAGATCCGCCAGCTCACTGTTTGAAAGGTTTTTGGTGAGCTCATTTAGTTTAAAACTGATCTCATCCATTTTCTCAAGAAGCGCCAAACCCTGCTCCGATATGGTAATCTCCGCGGCCCGCCGGTCATTCACAGATATATTGCGATTGATTAACTGTTTGACCCTGAGCCGCTTTACTATCCGGGATGCATCTGACATTTTATCAAGCATTCTTTCTTTTAATAGATTGATGGTCGCCGGTTTTGGGTATTGCCCCCTCAGAATACGTAAAACATTGTATTGCTGCCTGGTGATATCATAAGCCTTGAAAAAGTCATTCATTTTGGCAATTATATAATTGTTGGTATACATAATGTTGATAACTGCCTTTTGATTTTCACTTTGAAATTTGGGCTGGACTATCTCCTTTTCTAAGCTTGTCATGACTCAGAGTATTTAAATTAGGTTACCGGACAAAGTTGTCCGGCATGAATTTTCCAGCAATATACAGATATTTTATTTACTGTTTATAAAATCTAAAAACTCCTGTCTGGTTCTTTGTGCTGTAAATTTACCACTAAAGTGTGCCGTTCCTGTGGTGCTGCTGGTATCACCTACACCCCTGGAAGAAACACATAAATGGGTAGCATCGATGACTACGGCTACATCTTGTGTTTTGAGGGCATCTTTCATCGCATTGGCAATCTGTACGGTTAGCCTTTCCTGCACCTGTGGTCTTTTGGCGTAGTATTGTACAATCCTGTTGATTTTTGATAGCCCAATCACCTTACCACTGGAAAAATAACCCACATGGGCTTTACCATATATAGGAACAAAATGATGTTCACAATTTGAATAAAAGGTAATGTCCTTTTCAACCAGCATTTCATCATATTGATATTTGTTGTCAAAAAGCGTAATGCTTGGCTTATTGGAAGGGTTCAGCCCACTAAAAATTTCCTTAACATACATTTTGGCTACACGATCAGGTGTGCCTCTCAGGCTGTCATCATTGAGATCCAATCCCAATGTTTCCATAATAGCTTCAAAATGTTTGGAGATTTTCTTTATTTTGGTTTCATCATCCATCTCAAATGCGTCATCCCTCAAGGGTGTATTATAGGAATTCACGAACTGTATTTCGTCTGCCTCAACATGATCTCCTAAGCTCCTAATTCGCGGGGAATTCAACGAAATTTCTTTCTGTTTCATATAGTTTGATTTTTAAATCGTGTTTTGAATCGATTTTTGGTCTGAGAATTTTCCATATCACCATAGCGATGTTTTCGGCAGTGGGGTTAAGGTTTTTAAATTCCTCAGTGTCTAAATTTAGATTTTTGTGATCGAATCTGGCCACGATGTTTTGTTTAATAATGTCGCTCAGCACCTTCATATCCATGACATAACCCGTTTCCGGATCAATTTCACCTGTAATTTGCACGATCATGTCGTAATTGTGGCCGTGATAATTTGGGTTATTGCACTTGCCAAACACCTGTTGATTTTTGTCATCAGGCCAGGCAGGGTTATGTAATCTATGCGCAGCGTTAAAATGTTCTTTTCTGAATACTGAAATTTTCATACTCCTCGAAAACGTTTTGACTGGCAAATTGTTTGTAAAACTTGCATTTTATTGTAGTACTTAACAAACTTTGATACCTGTCGGGTTCTAAAAAATTAAACGAATATAAATGTAATTGGATGATTTGCCAAGATTTGCCAATTTACCGGGGTATTGTGGACCAGTAATCATAGTGTAGTCATAGTATGACTCGAAGTCATACTATGACTATAACGAAGTTAGTTCACCCTGTAAAAAACCAAAAAACATTCCTTTCGTTAGCAAACTAACTATTTAAAACCTAAGTTTGCCCACAAAAATTTAAGTTACATCCTGAAAAAAGATATTGCGGTTTGACTATTGAAGAGATTAAAGAACGTATTTTGTCCTATAAGGCTGCCGGCAAGAAGATTTTTACCACTTCTTCCTTTCAGACACATAGTATTGTATTGCTGCATATTATCAGTGAGACAGACAACAGCATTCCGGTTTACTTTTTAAATACGGGCTATTTATTTCCTGAAACATTGAAATTCAGGGATCAGATCAGGGATATGCTCGATCTGAACGTTGTAGATTTACAATCTGTAATTCCCAAATCCATGCAAAAGGACCGGGATGGAAAATTATTCTTTGTTTCTGATCCGGATCATTGCTGTTCCATTAACAAAACCCAACCCCTGGAAAGCATACTAGCTTCACATGATATCTGGATCAATGGTGTAAGGGCTGATCAAAGTGCGGCCCGTAAGGCGATGAAGGTTGAGCAGTCTGCCCCCTTTGGTGTTACGAGGTTTCATCCTATGTTGGAATGGAATGCGAAATCCGTTTATGAATACAGAAAAAAACACAATTTGCCCAGCCATCCGATGGCGTTAAAAGGATATTTCAGCGTAGGATGCGAACCCTGTACGCGCAAGATCGATCCTGCCATGCAGGAGCGTGAAGCCAGATGGTATGGCATGCATAAAACCGAATGTGGATTGCATACGGAATTAATCAATAAGTAAGGCACAAAGGGGCGCAGCGGTTTTTGCCGATGAAAAAATACAGGCATGTTCTTGAGTATTGCATCGGCCATTTTCGGCTTGCGCGATTTCTTAATTTTGGGTGTGTCGAGGGGGATTTTGTCGGTAGAATATTGATAATTAAAAAGTTACATTTTATTATATGAAAGTTCTAATTACAGGTGGGACAGGTTATCTGGGAACGGAATTGGTGAAATTGTTGACAAAAAATGCCTTGATCACCGAAATAGTAGTTTATGATAATCTGAGCCGAAATAATTTTAATCTGTTTTTGGGACATAAAATGGAAAACCACGACAAAGTCAAGCTTGTGATTGGTGATATACTGGATTCCAGGTTGCTTAAGAGACAACTGAAAGGCGTGAGCGTGGTTTATCATTTGGCAGCCAATGTTACTACGCCTTTTTCCAATACGGATCCGCATTTTTTTGAGCAGGTAAACCACTGGGGAACAGCGGAGTTGGTTTATGCTATTGAGGAGAGTGAAGTAAGCAAAGTGGTTTACACCAGCAGTACCTCAGTCTATGGTGCCTCGAAACAGTCGGTAAGCGAGGATTCCATCCCTAACCCCAGAACATTTTACGGCATATCCAAAATGAGGGGTGAGGAGCACATTATGCGGTTAAATGACCGTCTGGACACCTATATCTTACGCTGTGGAAATGTTTACGGCTACAGCCGGAGTATGCGTTTTGATGCGGTCATCAACAAATTTGTATTTGAAGC
The DNA here is from genome assembly GCF_056858335.1 of Agaribacillus sp. DX54. Taxonomy (NCBI): domain Bacteria; kingdom Pseudomonadati; phylum Bacteroidota; class Cytophagia; order Cytophagales; family Splendidivirgaceae; genus Agaribacillus; species Agaribacillus sp. DX54. Next base: position 53,484 of record NZ_JBXEQE010000017.1, on the reverse strand, counting down.
AAATTTTAACCGCCGGATTTCGATTAACGGCAAGGGAAATCAATCCCGCTCTTTTATCCATATTGATAAGATTACCAGGGTTTTGAATGATATAATTTTCAGCCAGGTACCATCCGGAACCTACAATATAGTGGGCAAAAACCTGGCAGTACTGGATATAGTCGATGTATTAAAGGAGATTTACCCCGATCTCGAATTCAGCTTCGTGAATCAACACCTGAGCCTCAGGGAAATTAAAGTAGACCCCCACTCAAAACTCGACGCCTTCCTAACCATCCCCCACGACGGCGACCTCAAAAATGACCTAATAAACTTCAAAGAAAGATTCTCCTTCTAATTTTCATTTTAATTAATTTCCCCCCTTCCGCCTGTATTCGACAAACGCATAAGGGTACTTATTCTTTTCATCGGGCTCAAATTCTTCCCTGGCCACTTCTAACCATTTATTTGCGTCAATTTCCGGAAAAAAAGCATCTCCGTCAAAGGTAGATTTGATTTCCGTAATAAACATTTTATCAGCCAGCCCGATAGTCTTTTCATAAATTTGAGCCCCACCAAGAATATAGACCTCCTCCTGACCTTCGGCTGCTGCAATCGCAAAAGCCTGATCTATGTCATCTACCACCCAGCAACCATTGGCCTCGAATGTCGGATTTCTGGTGATGATGATCGTCGGCCTTCCGGGAAGGGGTTTGTTCCCGATGGAAGCAAAGGTTTTGCGGCCCATAATGACCAATTTTCCCCGTGTTTTATTTTTGAAAAATTTCAGGTCGGCCGGCATGTGCCATACCAGGTCATTGTCTTTGCCAATTACATTGTTATCTGATTTAGCAGCAATAATTGTTTTTATCATAGTTTGTTACCTCTTAGAAACGCCTCGGTTTTCATCCGTTTTTTTCCCTCGACCTGCAATTCACAGACTTCTATGAGCTGGTCAGCGGTTTTGAAATAAAGATGATTGTCTTGTGTTACATAATCACCCGGCCGTATCAGGTTTAAACTTTTCCGGCTGATTTCACTCTTGTATATTTTGCATATTGTGTTTCCGATATGGGTCCAGGCGGCAGGATAGGGTGATAAACCCCTGATGAAATTATGGATTTCCCCGGCCGTTGATTGCCAGTTGATGCGGCAGGTTTCTTTAAAAATTTTCGGTGCCTTTTTTTGGGTTGCTTCCAAATACTGTGGTTGGCTGACATAATCGTTTTTCTGTATGGCTTTAACTGTTTTAAGCACCAGTTGAGCCCCCTTATGCATAAGCCTGGTGTAGAGGCTTCCTGCGTCGTCTTCCGGAAATATAGTTTCTTTTTCCTGAAAAATGATATCGCCAGTATCTATTTCGTGCCTTAGGAAAAAGGTGGTAACGCCTGTTGCTTTCTCGCCGTTGATAATGGCCCAATTGATCGGAGCCGCACCCCTGTAGTCAGGCAGCAGGGAAGCATGCAGGTTAAAAGTGCCTATTTCAGGCATATTCCACACCACCTCAGGCAACATTCTGAAAGCAACCACCACTTGCAGGTTGGCCCGGTAGCTTCGGAGCAACGAAACAAATTCAGGGTTTTTGAGGTTAGTTGGTTGCAGTACCGGTATATTCCGGGACTGGCTGTAGGCCTTTACGGGTGACACAGCCAGCTTTTGACCGCGGCCTTTGGGTTTGTCTGGTGCGGTAATGACGGCAACAATGTTAAAGCCATTTTCTACCAAAACCTTTAAGCTAGGCACCGCAAAATCGGGAGTGCCCATAAAAATAATTCTCAATTCCTGCATGCCATCAACTTTCGGGATATAATAAATATTTTTTCCGGATTTTTTTATAGATTTCCAACTCCTTCTGCCAGGTTTGCCTTATTTCTTCTTCTGAAAGCCCTGCGATTATTTGCTGTTGCAACTTGTCATTTCCTGCAAGTCTGGTGAATGATTTGATAAAAAACTTGTCTTTCTCCGGAAACTTGTTGTACGCGTCGATCAAATAAGACAACGTAAAATCCAGATTCCCTTTCTTATTTCTGAGATCTATCCCCCAGCACAATTGGTTTTCCAGTTTCGGATACTTCGACACACCTTCTATGCTTCTTGGGGTAAATGAAAATGAACCGAATACCGGATCCGGATAGCCTATTACCTGAAAAGGGAAATCAGTACCACGGCCAATGCTCATAACCGTTCCTTCAAACAGGCAAAGGGTAGGGTACAATCTGGCAGCCTGGTCATTAGGTAGATTTGGTGATGTCCGGATTGGCAGAGAATAAGGCTTTTGGTGGTTATACTCACTGCATTTGATAACAGTTAACCGGCATTTTGCGCCATTTTCCAACCACCCTTCACCATTGATCATTTGGGCTAATTCACCCACCGTCAGGCCATGAACAATCGGTATCTCGTGCATCCCCACAAATGTCCTGAACTGCGGATCGAGTACCGGACCATCAACATAGTGGCCGTTAGGGTTTGGCCGGTCAAATACCATTAGCTCCTTACCAAATTCGGCGCATGCCTCCATGATGTAATGCATGGTGCTGATGTAGGTATAAAACCGCGCCCCAACATCCTGTATATCAAAAATAATAACGTCCACGTCTTCCAACATTTCCTTTGTAGGCTTTCTGGTTTTTCCGTACAACGAGACCAACCGAAGGCCTGTTTTTGGATCGGAAGTATATTCCACTTTTTCACCATCTGCCGCCTCACCCCTGAATCCATGTTCGGGGGAAAATATTTTAACAATCTCAACCCCCTTCTGCAACAGCGTATCCACCAGGTGTGACGACCCCACCAGGGAAGTTTGGTTAACAGTGAGTGCAATTCTTTTGTTGGCAAGTGCAGAAAGGTATTGGTCAAAATGGGCAGCCCCAACCATAATAGGTTTTTCTGCCGGTTGCCCGGAGTCCTCCCGGGCGGTGTTACTTTCCACCTGCCCGCATTGCGTTAGAAGAAATATCAAAAATAGGTTTAAGAAAGCAAGTTTGATTTGCATAGCATTAAATTTTCAACCTTTATAATTATGTTTATCTTTGCGTCGCTCATTATTGTTCAAAATTAATCAATATTTGAATCTCTCATATTTTATATCCAAAAGAATTAATAGGGCGCAATCAGGCAGTTTCTCGGCTATCATCTATAAAATAGCCATAGCAAGTGTAGGAATTGGCCTGGGGGTTATGATTATCTCCTTTTTAATCCTTGGAGGGTTTAAAAAAACTATCATCGAAAAAAACTTTAGCTTCTCGGGCCATCTGAATATCACAAAATTTACCTTGGGAGGGGGAAGTTATGAGGAACAGCCTATTTCCAAGGAAAGTGCGTTTTTTAAAAATTATCGACAATATGAGTTTATAGACCATTTACAGGTGTTTAGCTACAAATTTGGTTTGCTCAAAACCGAAGAGGGTGTTTCCGGTGCCTTGCTTAAAGGGGTTGGTACTGATTTCGATACTACGAGGTTTAATAAAAATCTGGTTGAGGGGTCTTTTATAAAAAGGAATGATTCGTCCTATTCGACTCAGGTTGTCATTAGCCGCATGATGTCCAGGAAATTGCGATTGCAGGTAGGGGATGAAGTGGTGATGTATTTCATTCAAAAACCACCAAGACCCAGGAAGTTGCTCGTAAGCGGCATCTATGATTCGGGGCTGGAGGAGTTCGATGACTCTTTTATCATCGGGGATATTGCTATGATACAACGGTTAAATGGCTGGGAACAAGATCAGGTGGGGGGCTTTGAGCTTTTCATCAAGGACTTCGAGCAGCTCGCTATGGCCAAAGAAACTATTGACCGTGATCTGGACTTTGACCTTTATGCCCACCAGATTACCGATCAGTATGTCCTGATTTTTGATTGGTTGACATTAATCAACCGGCAGGTTTATCTATTTATTGGCCTGATATTATTTGTCGCCTGTTTTAACATGGCTTCAATCCTCCTGATTCTCATCATGGAGCGCACCCAAATGATCGGCGTCCTGAAAGCCCTCGGAGCAGACAACCTGCAAATCAGAAAACTATTCATTTACAATGGGGTGCTAATTGTCTTGAAAGGTTTGCTGATCGGAAATATTTTAGGCATTGGGTTAGCCTTTCTTCAATATCAATTCAAGCTCATACCCCTCGATTTTGAGAATTATTTCATGCATTACGTCCCCATCGAATGGAACTGGGGGGTAATTGCAGCACTGAATGTACTGACTTTGGTAGTGGTTTCTGCTGTGTTGATCATTCCTTCGGTAATCATTTCAAGAATTCAACCAATCAAATCCATCCGTTTCGATTAACTAAAAACTGTCAACTCAGGCTATGTAAAAACAACAATGTTCCAAACATTGACCAGATTAAATGCTATTTGTTAATTCCCCCCTCCCAACCTGAGAATATTTTTTAAACCAACTCCTGATTTTCATCTGAATGACTCCGAAAATAGCTTCTTTGATGATGCCCTTCGACATTTTTGAAGTGCCTTTTGACCGGTCGGTAAACGTAATGGGCACCTCCTTGATTTTGAAGCCGTGTTTCCAGGCCAGAAATTTCATTTCGATCTGAAAGGCATAACCGATAAATTTGATTTTGTCCAGTTCAATAGTCGCCAGCACGGCCCTTTTATAGCATTTAAAACCTGCGGTAGTGTCATTAATCGGCATTCCGGTAATCATTCTCACATACCTGCTCGCAAAATAAGACATGAGCACCCTGGTGATAGGCCAATTGACCACATTGACACCGGTAATATACCTTGAACCAATGGCCAGATCATACCATTGTTTTTCACAAGCCTCTTTTAATCTTGGCAGGTCGGCGGGATTATGTGAAAAGTCCGCATCCATTTCGAATATGTATTCGTAGTCCCTGTCCAGTGCATAATGAAATCCAGCGATATAGGCAGTGCCCAGGCCCTGTTTTTTTTTTCTTTTGAGCAGGTGCAGGCAACCTTCAAATTCAGGTTGTAGTGACGCCACTATTTCCGCCGTCCCATCCGGGGAGTTATCATCTACGATCAGGATATGATATGAACCCCCCAAAGCAAAAACCTCTCTAATGATCGCTTCTACATTTTCTTTCTCGTTATAAGTGGGAATAATAACTAATGAATTGCTCACGCTCGCTGTTTAAAAAAATTAAATGGCAAATTAAACAAATAATTGTAATTAATGTTTGATTTTGCAAAACATTCGATTTCAAAGGGCGGTGGTGGATAGTTAACTTTTGTGGGTGTTTTTTGATGAAATTTTAACATCTTTGCAAACCCAATAATTAACTATAGATTTTGGAGACTACATCTGTTACAGCTATTAATTTTTCCCTTAAAAAGGCCATTTTCGATGCCTTTAAGGAAGTATTTGACCACGAGTTGTCAAACGGCGAAATAGCCCTCCAACCTACACGGCGGGAGTTTGAAGGTTCACACACCTTTGTGGTTTTTCCGTATTTGAAAATTACCCGGAAATCACCGGAAGAGTCCGGGACACTCCTGGGAAGTTATTTGGTGGATAACACTGACATCATTAAAAGCTTTAATGTCGTAAAGGGTTTTCTGAACCTGGAATTGGAAGACAAGCTGTGGATTGAAGTGTTTGGCCAGATTGCGGCCCAGCAAAACTACGGAATACAAGAACCAACCGGCGATGAAGTAATGGTGGAATATTCATCTCCCAATACCAATAAACCTTTGCACCTGGGCCACCTCAGAAACAATTTTCTGGGTTATTCGGTGGCAAAAATTCTGGAAGCCAGGGGAAACAAGGTACACAAAGTGCAAATCATCAACGATCGCGGCATCCACATCTGCAAATCGATGGTTGCCTGGCTGAAGTATGGCAATGGTGAGACACCTTCCTCGGCCGGAATTAAAGGGGATAAACTGGTTGGCAACTATTATGTAAAATTCGATCAGGCATACAAGGCACAAATTGCCGAATTGGTGCAGGCGGGCCATGACAAAGAACGGGCTGAGAAAAATGCCCCTATTTTGCTGGAGGCCCAGGAAATGTTGAGAAAATGGGAGCAGAGAGAGCCGGAGGTTTACCGGCTTTGGGAGACAATGAACGGCTGGGTATACAATGGCTTTGAGGCATCGTATAAAGCGATGGATGTTAGTTTTGACAAATTATATTATGAGTCGGATACTTTTTTGCTTGGAAAAGACGAGGTGCTGAAAGGACTGGAAAAAGGTATTTTTTATAAAAAAGATGATGGCTCCGTATGGGTGGATTTGACAGATGAGGGACTGGATCAGAAGATTCTGCTGCGATCTGATGGTACTTCGGTATACATGACTCAGGATATCGGTACAGCCATTTTAAGATTCAGGGATTTTCCCAAAATCAAGAGCCAGATATATACGGTGGGTAATGAGCAGGAGTATCACTTTAAGGTACTGTTTTTAATTCTTGCCAAACTGGGATATGAGTGGGCCAAAAGCTGTTACCATCTGTCTTATGGCATGGTGGATTTGCCTTCGGGAAAAATGAAATCGAGGGAAGGCACGGTGGTGGATGCCGATGATTTGATGCAGGAAATGGTTGATACCGCTGCTGAAAGAACCAAAGAACTGGGCAAAATTGACGGATTTACTGAAGAACAGGCCGCAGCGCTCTATGATGTGATTGGGCTAGGGGCGCTTAAATATTTCATATTGAAGGTGGACCCCCGGAAAAGAATGCTTTTTAATCCTGAAGAATCCATTGATTTTCAGGGAAATACCGGCCCATTTATCCAATACACGTATGCCAGGATTGCCTCCATCCTCAGAAAAGCGGATCAGCTATCAATCACGGGCAAACCGTACAAAATATCCGTATTACACCCTGTTGAAAAGGGGGTAATCATGATGTTGAATGATTTTCCTGAAAGGCTGAAGCTGGCGGCCCAGGAATATGCCCCATACATCATTGCGCAATATGTTTACGATCTGGCCAAAGAATACAACCGGTTTTATGCCGAAGTTTCTATCTTTAACGAAGAAAATAAAGATGCTTTGTACTTTAGGGTTGCATTTTCAGAGGTGGTGGCCAGAACAATAAACACGGCAATGGGGTTGTTAGGTATCAGGGTACCTGAAAGAATGTAAACAGGTTTAGCATTTGTATTAAATAAATTATCAGTGGGAAAGCCTGCAAATATCAAATCCTGGATTTCAGCATTCAGGCTAAGGACGCTGCCATTGGCCTTGTCCAGTATTGGCATGGGAAGCTTTCTGGCTGCTTCCATCCAGCGGTTCAATGTCATCGTTTTTCTTTTGAGCGCGATGACAACGATATTTCTGCAGATTTTATCAAATCTGGCCAATGATTACGGGGACAGTGTCAACGGGGCAGATCATATCCACAGACAGGGGCCTTCACGCGCTGTACAGTCGGGGCATATCTCACCGGATGCCATGAAAAGAGGAATTATGGTTTTTGTGATGCTTTCCCTGGCCTCCGGTATTTACCTGTTGTACATAGCGCTGGGATGGAACCTGAGGACTTTTGTCTTTTTTCTGGTGGTAGGTTTGGGAGCTATCCTGGCGGCAATGGCCTATACCATTGGCAGAAAACCGTACGGTTACATGGGCTTAGGCGATTTATCGGTGCTTTTATTTTTTGGAATTGTCGGTGTAGCAGGCTCTTTTTATCTTCATACAAGGTTTATTGGCTGGGAATACATCTTGCCTGCTTTGAGTTGCGGGCTTTTTAGCATGGCAGTGCTGAATGTGAACAACATACGTGACATCGAATCAGACAAGCTGGCAGGAAAAATGTCGATTCCTGTCCGGATAGGCAGGAAAAAGGCTGTGATGTACCATTGGGTGCTGTTGATTTCAGGAATTCTTGCGGCTTTGATCTTTACCTCGTTAAATTTTAAATCTTATTTTCAATTGTTGTTTTTGATCACGATTCCTTTATTACTGAAAAATGGCGTAGCAGTTGAAGAAAATACGGAACCCCGTCAACTGGATCCTTACCTTAAGCAACTGGCCCTGACTACCTTGTTATTTGTTTTGACCTTTGGGTTCGGATTGCTGATTTAATCATGAACAAGACTTGCAAATTACCAGGAATTGATTTAAGATGATTTTGATCATTTCCGTTGATCAATTAATAATATATTTTTCGATGCAAAATTAAACGTAAACTTAATAATGGACAAAATATTAGTACCCATTGATTTTTCAGAAGAGTCTTACCATGCGCTTGATTTGGGCTATCAGATGGCCAGGAAATCAAATGCAAGACTCATATTACTGAATGTGATAGAACATCCCACCGGCCAAAATTTCAGTGCCACAGGCGATTCCATGCCCAGGGATTTTGAAAATAATGTCTATATTTTACAACTCATTAAAAAAGTTAAATCCGATCTTACCAATATCGTTGAAGATCCTCAATACAGTGATATCGATATCCGCTTTGAAATTCAGGTCGGCAATCCGTACCGGAGCATTGCATCCACTATTGCGGATCATGATGTCGAACTGGTGGTAATGGGCACTAAAGGATCGAGCGGTCTGGATGAGCTATTGATAGGCTCTAATGCTGAAAAGGTGGTGCGATATGCCAAATGTCCGGTAATTACCGTCAAGAGTAAGGTAAATATTACAGATATAACCAACATACTGTTTGCCAGCAGCTTCACCGAAAACAATGACAAGATCATCGATTACTTAAAAAAATTGCAAAAAGTTTTTGTTGGAAAACTTCATCTGCTAAAAGTCAACACCCCCAACAATTTTGAGCGGGATAAGTTGAGCAACAACCTGATGCAAAAATTTGCCAATGATTACCAGTTGGAAGATTATACCCTGAATATTTATAATGAACTTTCCGAGGAAGATGGGATTTTGCAATTTGCATCGGAAAAAGATGTCGATATGATTGCCCTGACAACACATGGAAGAACCGGTTTGATGCATCTGTTGAGTGGCAGCATCGCCGAAGACATTGTAAATCACGCCAAACGGCCCGTTTGGACTTTGAATATTAACAGATAGATAGTATCATTAAGCTTTATTGATATATTGTCTGATTATGAGTAAAAAAAATAATCGTAAAGGTAGATCCGGAGTGGTTTTTTCAACCAATCCGGATTTTGACTATACCTATGAATCTGAGATGGAGGAAGCCACTTTGCCACCGGAACGGCAAAACCTGAGCGTTATGTTGGATAAAAAAAAGCGTGGCGGCAAGCAAGTTACCCTTATAGAGGGATTTACAGGCACCAATGAAGATTTAAAAGCCCTTGGGAAAATGCTGAAATCGAAATGCGGCGTAGGCGGAACAGCCAAGGATGGCGAGATTTTGATTCAGGGTGATTTTAGAGACAAAATTTTACAGACACTGCAGGATAATGGTTATCATGCCAAAAAAGTGGGTGGTTGATTTGTATTGTATAAAATAACATTATATTTGCAGTCAAATGAGTGAGCTGAATAGATATCCTACCTTTTTTAAACACGATTTAATCGTAATTGCTCGCCATGATCGTCATTCCTCGTAAGAGGAATTCATCGTATATATCGTCAATGATTCACAGGAATATACTGTTCGGTTTGCTAAACCACCGATAATCTTTTATTACAATCTATCATAACATGTCTGAAAAAATTAAACTAGCCATACAAAAATCAGGGAGATTAAGTGATGATTCGCTTAAATTAATCAAGGAATGCGGGATCAACGTTAACAATGGAAAAGGCAAACTCACGTCCATAGCCGGTAATTTTCCGATGGAATTCCTTTTTTTGCGGGATGATGATATACCGGGATATGTAGCCGATGGGGTGGCTGATCTCGGAATTGTGGGTGAGAATGTGGTGTTGGAAAAGGAAAAAAATGTCCAGGTAATTAAAAACCTGGGATTTGCGCGTTGCCGGCTTTCGCTGGCGATACCGAAGGACAGGGAATACACGGGTATAGCATACTTTGACGGTCTTAGTATAGCTACTTCTTACCCCAAAATTTTGGGCCGGTTTCTGGAAAAAAACAACCTGAAAGCCGATATCCATGAAATAAGCGGTTCGGTGGAAATAGCACCGAATATCGGGTTGGCTGAAGCAATCTGTGATTTGGTAAGTTCGGGAAGTACCTTATTTACCAATGGGCTGAAGGAGGTAGAGGTACTCATGCGTTCGGAGGCATTATTGATTGGCTCACCTGAGCTTAATGCCCGCAAAAAGGAGATATTGGACCGTCTCCTGTTCCGGGTCAATTCGGTACAAACCGGGGAAAAGAACAGGTATATCCTGCTTAATGCCCCCAATGCGTCACTTGACAAGATTATTAGTATTATCCCGGGCATGAAAAGCCCGACTGTTTTGCCTTTGGCGATTGAAGGCTGGAGTTCCGTTCATTCGGTGATTGGCGAGGGGGAGTTTTGGGAAGTGATAGAGCAGTTAAGGGCTGCAGGCGCACAGGGAATATTGGTGGTACCGATTGAGAAGATGGTGATATAATTTGAAAAAAACGTTATGATGCAAATAATAAAGTTTCCGGAAAAATCCTCATGGGAAAACCTGTTAAAAAGACCTGTACAGGACGAGAGAAAGCTGGCGGCGCTCGTCGAGCCTATTTTAAAGGAGGTGAAAGAGGAGGGAGATGATGCGTTGATCCGGTTGAATAAAAAATTTGATGGATACGATTCCAAGGAACTGATTGTTGCCAAAGAGGAAATCGACCAAGCGGAAGATGCCCTGAGCCATGAGCTGAAAATGGCCATTTTGATGGCAAAGGATAATATTTCCAGGTTTCATGAAGCCCAGCAGCAGGAAGAGCTAAAGATAGAAACAGCCCCGGGAGTTTTCTGTAGCAGAAAAAGTGTAGCCATTGAAAAAGTGGGGCTTTACATTCCAGGCGGAACCGCACCACTCTTTTCCACGGTTTTGATGCTGGGAATTCCAGCCGGGATCGCAGGTTGCCATGAAGTGATACTATGTACGCCCCCCGGTAAAAATGGTGAAATTCACCCTGCTATTCTTTACACAGCCCGGTTGGTAGGTGTTGATAAAATTATTAAAACAGGTGGCGCACAAGCCATCGCGGCCATGGCTTACGGAACAGCTTCCGTGCCACGTGTTTATAAAATATTCGGGCCTGGTAATCAGTATGTTACCATAGCAAAACAATTGGTGAACGCTGAAAACACAGCCATTGATATGCCCGCAGGCCCTTCTGAGGTGGCTGTTTTGGCTGATGAAAATGCCATCCCCGAATTTGTTGCAGCAGACCTGTTATCACAGGCCGAACACGGCGTTGACAGCCAGGTGATACTGGTGAGTACTTCCGAAGCAGTCATAGAAAAAACAAAGCTTGCCCTGGCCGCACAATTGTCCCGTCTGCCAAGAAAGAAAATTGCTGAAGAATCCCTGAACCATAGCATGGCCCTGTTGGTGCACAACCAGGAAGAGGCTTTGGCATTGCTGAATCAATATGGACCGGAGCATTTGATCCTGGCTGTGGAGCATGGTATTGAGGTAGCCAAAAGCGTCACCAACGCAGGCTCGGTTTTTATCGGCAATTTTTCACCCGAAGCAGTGGGTGACTACGCCTCAGGTACTAACCATACCTTACCTACCAACGGATTTGCCCGAGCCTATAGTGGCGTGTCTTTGGACAGTTTTGTTAAAAAGATCACCTTCCAGCAATTAAGCAGGGAAGGTATTAAAAGCATTGGAAAGGCAGTGGAGCTTATGGCCGAAGCCGAAGAGCTCATGGGCCACAAAGAAGCCGTTTCCGTACGCCTGAAATACTTAAATGATGAGGGTGATGTTTAATGTACATAATATTCTTCGCAGTCATCTAAAGGATTTAGTGCCCTATTCCTCGGCCAGGGATGAATTTTCGGGCCGGGCCAGCATTTATCTCGATGCCAATGAAAATGCCCTTGGCTCGACTGTCAGTGAAGCTTATAACCGGTATCCCGATCCCTATCAACACAGGGTCAAAGAAAAGCTGGCAGCAATAAAAGGCGTGGAGCCCGGGCAGATTTTTTTAGGCAACGGAAGTGATGAAGCTATTGATTTGTTAATCCGGGCTTTCTGTGAGCCTAAGGAAGACAATATCATGATTTTTCCCCCAACTTATGGCATGTATAAGGTGTCTGCTGCGATCAACAATATAGAGACTGTATCGGTACCTTTAAAGCCAGGTTTTACTATAGATGAAAACCGGGTTTTTGATCATATCGATCCTCATACCAGGTTAATCTTTATATGTAATCCCAACAACCCGACAGGTAATTCCCTGGACGAGGGGCCAGTGATTAATTTACTGGAGCGCTTTTCCGGCTGTGTGGTGGTAGATGAGGCCTACATCGACTTTGCACAGCACACAAGCTTCATCAGGTACCTTGAAAAATACCCAAATCTGGTGGTGATGCAAACCTTTAGCAAAGCCTGGGGACTCGCGGCGCTGCGATTGGGCATGGCATTCGCCCATGTTTCAATTATCGATATCCTGAATAAAATCAAACCGCCTTATAACATCAGCGGGCTGACCCAGGAAAAAGCCCTGGAAGCCCTCTCCAATGAGTCTTTAAAAAACAGGATGGTCGAAGCTATCCTCAAGGAACGTACAAGGTTAATCGACCAATTGGCAGGACTCGCTTTGGTGAAACACATTTATCCTACAGATACCAATTTTGTATTGATCAAAGTAGATGATCCCCAGGGCGTGTATCAGTATTTGTTGAAAGAGTCGGTAGTGATCAGGGATCGTTCAACGGTGCATTTATGTGAGGGGTGCCTGAGGATTACGGTGGGCACAGGGGCTGAAAATACTACGTTAATACAAAAGCTGGCGGCGTATACCGGGTAAGGAATACCGGATTTGTTTTATTTTGTCATATTTGAAAATGAAAAAAGTGTTATTTATTGACCGGGACGGTACCATTATTGTCGAGCCGGTAGAAGACGAACAGGTTGACTCCCTGGAAAAGCTGGCATTTTTGCCTAAGGTTTTGTCCAACCTTCGCAGGATAGCAGAGGAGACGGATTTTGAATTGGTGATGGTTACTAATCAGGATGGTCTCGGTACGGAGTCATTTCCGGAGGAAACCTTTTGGCCGGCTCACAACAAAATGTTGAAAACGCTGGAAGGAGAAAATGTCCACTTTTCCGCGGTCCACATTGACAGAACTTTTCCCCATGAAAATGCACCTACCAGAAAACCTGGCACGGCCCTTTTGCAGGATTACCTCAAGGGGGATTATGATTTGAAAAATTCCTTTGTGATCGGTGACAGGCACTCAGACCTTGAACTGGCCAAAAATCTAGGTTGCCAGGGCATATTCATAGGAGAGGGGACGAATAACGACGCTTCACTGGTTAGTACCGATTGGGACGAAATCTACCGTTTTCTCAGGCTACCTCCCAGAAAAGCCACTGTTACCAGGCAAACGAAGGAAACCAATATTCACATAGAACTCAACCTGGATGGCAGTGGCCAGACAAAAATCAGCACTGGTTTGGGTTTTTTTGATCATATGCTCGATCAGTTGGGTAAACACTCGGGTAGTGATTTGAACATTACCGTCGAGGGTGACCTGCATATCGATGAGCATCATACCATTGAAGATACCGCCCTGGCTCTGGGTGAAGCATACAGGCAGGCGATAGGCGCTAAAAAGGGCATTAAGAGATATGGATTTTTATTACCTATGGATGATGCCCTGGCTCAGGTCGCTATCGATTTTGGCGGAAGGCCCTGGATGGTATGGGATGCGACGTTCAAACGTGAAAAAATAGGGGAGATGCCGACCGAGATGTTTTATCATTTCTTCAAGTCTTTCTCAGATACCTCGCGCTCCAATTTGAATATCAAAGTATCAGGCGATAACGAACATCACAAAATAGAGGCGATCTTTAAGGCGGTAGCCAAAGCCATAAAAATGGCTGTATCGAGGGATATAGAGCACATGGATAGCCTGCCATCGACCAAAGGAGTACTTTAAACGCGTAGCCGGTTTTTAAATTGTGATGGGCTCATATTATGTCATTTTGTCGCAATTCTGCTGTTGGCAATATAATTGTCTTTAATTAAGCATGGCAAAGTTTAGCGAAATAATAAATAAAGATAAGCCGGTGCTGATTGATTTTCATGCGACCTGGTGTGGGCCTTGCAAGATGATGGCTCCGATGCTGGAAGAACTAAAAGGCAAGGTGGGGGATAAGGCTTCGATCATTAAGATCGACGTGGACAGAAACCCTGACCTTGCCACCAAGATGGGAATCAGAGGGGTACCCACCCTGATGTTATACAAAAATGGAAAGGCATTATGGAAAGGGTCGGGGGTAAGGCAGATTTCGGAATTGGAAGCGTTGATTAACGCAAACCTGTAATGGCAAGGGGCTGTTAGTCTAAGATAGCATGGCTGTTACACAACGTTTTCGAGAAAACTCTTTGTGTCTTGGTGCCTTTGTGGTTCACCATTTTTCACCACGGAGGCACCAAGACACAAAGAGGTGCTAACCTATATGGTCAATGAAGGAGTTGACATAGTAAAGGGTAAGCGTCGGGATTAAATTTTTATGTGCCATCTATTAGTTTGTCCAATGCCTGCCGGGCAAGTAAAAGTTTTTGTTCTTTTTCCAAAACCACGGGCCTGGCGACCCGTACCTTACAATCTACCGCTGGGCAGCGTTCGCATGTCTCATTTACCTCGCGGATAGCAATCGTTTCATCGTTGAAAAACTTAATGGTCTTTTTCAACTTCGGATTAACCATCAGTCCCAGGGATATGCTATAATTAACATCCTTAGTGCCGGATTTTGGCAGCGCCATTGCAATGATCAAATATTCATTTTTACTGCCAATATACTGTGATTTTTGGATAGCAGCCAGCGGGCGTTTGTATGCATTGTTTTGCTTTAATGCCGAAAGGTCGTCAAATATCGTCAATGACACCCACCTGCGGCAGTAATGTTCGTTGAGCACGGTAGCGTGGGGGTTATGAAGGCCGGCTAAGTGCATCTCTTTGCTTAAATTGATGTCATTTTCTCCTTCGATTTGACTGAATCGCAAAAAGAACAATTGCTTCAAACCGAAATACCTGGGGATTAAATTGGTTAACCGGTGCATGAACATTTCAGGGGTGGCGTAGTAGTTCGCAACCATGGCAGAAAACTTTTCTTCCGACCAGTGGGGCTCATTTAAAAACAATTTCAGATCCTTCACCAATGCATCTTCCTGAATGATAATCGCACTCGAAAAGTAGGAAACCTTGAAATTATTGAGCACCTGGTCAAAGGATTTTACCTCGATGGCAGGGGTCGAGTAATCCCTGGTTTTAAATTTTAGCCATATATAACCCAGCTCTTTACCGAATATAAATGCGCGTTGATTGGGGGTAAGGTTTTCATTCATAATCAGCAGGGGGCTTTTGCCGGGAATAAGCACGGCACGCAAGTCCTTGAGATGGCTATGATTGGATTGCAGATTGAAAGATATTCTGTAACCATACTCATTTTCCAGGATCTTTTGCAGGTGCTGCCCCGACAATTTTTCACTTTGAGACACGTGGTGCGATTTCAAGAACTGCCGGGCTTCATTTTCCAGGTCTTCAAAATAGTTTTCATGCATTTCCTGATAAGACCGCAAAACGGCATGATAAAAGTTTTCTACTCTCAGACCATAATTCCGGCCTATCTTTATCAGCGTGCTTACAAGGGCGTTGAGTTTGGTAGGCGCGGTGGAAAGCAATTCCAGCAGGTATCCGGTATCGACCCCAAAGACATCTAGTGGCAGTTCATTAATAATATTGGAGCGAATCAGGTCAGCAATGGGGGCGAGTTTTTTGCCCAACTGCAATGAAACCATCCAATCATAACTTACCTCAAAAATCTCTGCCAATAGCGCTATTTTATCAGCTTTGGGGTATTTTTTGCCTTTTTCAATTTCATTGAGATAGGAGACCGAAATTCCTGACTTTTTCGATAATTCACCCAGCGAAAGCCCATGATCGAGCCGTAACTGCTTCACTTTCAGTCCAAAAATCAGCTTTAAATTCTGTTGTAAAGACATTTTTTTGGTTTTAAGAGATGAATAGTTGTACCTGCGAAAATGATTTTTTCGCGAAAATATAAAAATAGCGAAAAAATATGAACAGCGAAAATTCGCTTTTTTATTTTTTTCGCTGATATTAATTTTGTGTCTGTACTTCGAAACAAAATTTTAATACCATGACAAGACAAGAGAAAGTTAATAAGATCATCGGCGATTGGCACCATAATCCAAGATGGAAAGGCATTGAAAGGCCGTACTCGGCATGGGATGTTGTGAAACTTCAAGGCACAGTGGATATTGCCTATACCCTGGCAGAAAACGGTGCCAAAAGATTGTGGGAATTGTTAAAAAAAGAACCCTTTGTGGCAGGGCTTGGAGCCCTGACCGGTAACCAGGCGGTGCAGGAGGTACAGGCGGGCCTGAATGCTATCTACCTCAGCGGCTGGCAGGTTGCCGCAGATGCCAATTTAAGCGGTAACATGTATCCTGACCAAAGCCTGTACCCGGCCGACAGTGTGCCTAATGTGGTGCGAAGAATTAACAACGCTTTGTTAAGGGCCGACCAAATCCAGGCCTTGAATGAAGAGGCAGATATTCACTGGATGGTACCTATCGTCGCCGATGCGGAAGCCGGATTTGGGGGGAACTTAAATGCTTTCGAGTTAATGAAAATGATGATCGAAGCCGGTGCCGCGGGCGTTCATTTTGAAGATCAGCTTTCATCTGCTAAAAAATGCGGACATTTAGGTGGCAAAGTATTGGTGCCCACACAAGAAGCTATCAATAAGCTGGTTGCGGCCAGGTTAGCTGCCGATGTACTCGGGGTGCCTACCCTGTTGATCGCCAGAACAGACGCTGACGCAGCCAATTTGATTACCTCGGATGTCGACCCCAGAGACCACAGGTTTATAAAGGAGAAGCCCAGGAGCAGTGAAGGATTTTTCCATGTGAGAAACGGGATTGAGCAGGGTATCGACAGGGCCATTGCATACGCCCCTTTTGCCGATTTAATCTGGATGGAGACCTCTAACCCTGACCTCGGCTACGCCAGGGAGTTTGCCAGTGCGGTTCATGAAAAATATCCTGATAAAATGCTGGCCTATAATTGTTCTCCATCCTTTAATTGGGCCAAACACCTCACCGTAGCGCAAATGGAAATTTTCAGGGAGGAACTGGCTGAAATGGGCTATAAATTTCAGTTTATCACTTTGGCAGGATTTCATGCCCTCAATACCAGTATGTTTGAACTGGCCACTGCCTACAGAAAAAGGGGAATGGCCGGGTACTCCGAATTGCAGGAACGGGAATTTGACCACCAGAAAAACGGTTTTAAGGCAGTGAAACATCAATCATTCGTAGGTACCGGATATTTTGACGAGATTCAAAACACCATAACCAACGGAGCTGCTTCAACCACTGCGTTGGAGGGTTCTACTGAAAAAGAACAGTTTGCATAGTCTGTAATTGAATAAAGGCGGCGGTGGCCTCTGAGGTTGCTGCCGCTAGACCTTTTCTTCCTGCAGGGAAGGTAATTGGATTTTTTCAGTTAAACTTTCTTCAAGTAAATCCGCCCAGGTTTGCATGTACAAGACCACATCATCCCTTACATTATGTCTGAGATGACGTTTTGAGGACGTTATTTTTTTTAAAACAAGGGGGTCTGACAATTTTTCGAGATGTCCGAGATCCTGAATATCCAGACCGGCTTCCAGCATCTGGCTGATAACAAGGTCGAGGGGCTGGCCACTATTGACGCAATAATCCATGCTTTGCTCAGTCCAGTCACCGTATTTTCGCATGGCGTACTCATGGATTTCGGCTTTTGAAAGCTTTGTTATTTCCTGGGCCAGGTGACCACAATTACAGGAGCCCATGTGTCCCCATTGGTACTTTGTGCCTCGCCGGATCACCCTGGCGGCCCTTCGGATAGCAGAGATCAGTTCAAGGTTTGCTTGTGCCATAATCTTAACTTTATTCATTAAACCGGGAAACCCTAAAATAGTTCTTTTTTCTGTTCTTTAATAAATCCTATTTTGATTTTTATATCACAATTTTGATATTTGGCCTACAATAATCAAAAAGATAATTATGGGTAAAGGTGACAAAAAGACCAAAAGAGGCAAAATTGTGAAAGGCAGCTTCGGTGTAAGAAGGCCCCGCAAGAAAAAAACCTCCGGTGGCGAACAAAAGGGAAACGAAAATAGTGACAAGAAACAATAAAGTTAAATAAAACATTATCTAAAGGGCTTATCCCGGGACCTATGAACAAGTTTTATTTTTTAAATGGGGAAATCCTGCCTGCTGCCGATACAAAGCTGCATATTTCGGACCTGGGCATTCTAAGGGGAGTAGGCATTTTTGACTTCTTCAGAACCTGCCGGGGAAAGCCTGTTTTCATTGAGGACTATATCGCCAGATTCATACGTTCAGCCAAAGGGTTTAATTTCAGCCACCCCTACCAAAGTGATCGTATTGTAGAGGAAGTGCATCGACTGATCGCATTAAATGGTTTTACAGAATCAGGCATTAAGTTGGTAATGACGGGAGGTTTTTCCGACAATGGTTTTGATCCGGGTGACCCTAATTTTATTATTTTGGTGGACGAGTTTATCCCGCCAAATCCTGAATACTTTGAAAATGGTGTAAAACTGATTACCCATCGACATGTCCGGGAATTTCCACATGTAAAAAGTACTAATTATTTAACAGCACTGATGATGGCGCCCAAGTGCAAAGCGTTGGGGGCCATTGACGTTCTGTATCATGATGGAACATGCATTTCCGAGGTTTCAAGAAGCAACTTTTTTATAGTAAAAGACGGCAAAGTTATTACGCCCGGGGACAATATTCTGATGGGCATTACCCGTGGAAAGACTTTAGAACTGGCAAAAAAACATTATCCGGTAGCGGAAAGGCGTGTGGAACTCAGCGAAATTTTTAAGGCCGATGAAGCTTTCATTACAAGCAGCACAAAAAGGCTCATGCCAGTGATTGACATTGACGGGTCAACGATCGGCGATGGCCGGCCCGGAAAGACCACAAAGCATCTTGAAGCTTTATTTAATGAATTTGAAAAGGATTATATCGACTTAAATAGCAGGTAAATGGTCATGATAAATGGTTATTCCTGCAGTAGTGCCCTGCTGTATGCCTTGTAGTAGTTATTGGCAAATGTTTTCCAGTCAAATTTCTCCGAAACATCTTCTGACCGGTTCCGCATATTGATTCTGTCCCTTCTTCCCTTCATCACAAAAGAAAACAGGAAGTTGGCAAGCTGGCTTGCAATGCTGGAAAAGCTTTCGCCTTTTCTGTTGACCACATAAATGCCGGCCTCGAGGTGTTCCGGGATATATTTCAATACGTAATCACCAAAGCCTGTCAGGTCGCTGGTAATGGCAGGTACCCCGCTGGCCAGGCATTCCAGGGGTGTATAGCCCCAGGGTTCATAAAAACTGGGAAATATGCCGAGGTGACATCCCCGCACAAATTGTCCGTATTCCATACCAAAAAGTGGATTCATCGGAGAAATGAAATCCGGATGATAGACGATTTTGACTTTGTCTTTCTTCTTGTTGTTCAGGTTTCTGGACTTCAGGAAGTTGAGGATCTCATCGTTTTCTTCATTAATCAACTGGTGTGTCGACAGTAAGGGTAAGGACTCCTTTTTCCAGGATTGTAAAGTTCTTCTTAGTCTTAACTTCCAGTAATCTTCCACCAGGTCGTTGATCTCCGGAAGTTTTTGGTTTTCATTGGCTACTGTTTTATAAAAGAGTTTATCACCGATCTCTTTCTCAATTTTCTCACAGGTTTGTCGCACCTCCCTTAAAATACCCATTGACTCCAGCGCCTGGGGCCTGATATGATTACATGGTTTTTTTGTGATAAAAAACATCACAACGTTTTTGTCGAAGTCTTCTTCTATCAACTTTTTGTTGAGCTTGCTCAGCGCCTCGAGTGTCAGGTCAAACCCCTTGTTATGATATTCGTAACGCCCTGAGGTGAAGAAATAAAGGGTGTTGTCCAGGTCAAATGTATAGTGTTGAAAGAAATGGGCCATTACAAATTCGTGGATTTCCTCCTTAAACTGCTGATGAATGTTTTGCACTTCATGCAGAATAGAGAATCTTTCAATATTTAAACCATTAGGAAGGATTATTTCCGGCTTTCTACCCAAAAAGTACTGACATTCCTTGGCGGTAATTTCACTGACTGTGGTGCAGATATTGGCCGTATTGGCTGCGTTTCTTTCTATCCGTGCCTGTGGTTCAATGGCGTATTTTTTGGCTTCTTCAAGCCAGTTAAAGTTTTTGAGCTGCTCATAAAACTGATCATTGTTACCCGAAATATACCGCCCGAGCATGGTAGCATGTGTTGTGAAGATGGTTTTAACATTGGGGTTTTCTTCCCGGATATCGGGCAATGTCGTAGCACTCATCCATTCATGAACGTGCCAGAGCACCGGTCGTTTTGTTTTTTTTTGACTTTGACAAAATTCGTGTGCCAGTAAACGTAACAAGTAACCAAACGCTATCACTTCATTGAGCAGCTTGTCACCATGATGGCTTTCAATCCGGTATTTCTCCCATAACCTGTATTTTTCAGCCTCCAGCCATTCTCCTTTAATTGCCGGATTCAGTAAGATAGCCTGAGGCCTTCCTGCAATTAACCACTTGCCGTAATGTGCATCGACACCTATCCTTTGCAGTTTTTTAACAACACGGCCATAAGGGGTATTCATATCCTTCAGCGGTTCAAATTCAGCCTCAGCATGGTATTTGAAATAAGGACCGATCAGACAGTAATTTTCATTCCATATATCTGAGATTTCTTTGGTCTTGGTTTTGATAACGGTATAGATACCCCCTACCTGATGGCAAACCTCCCATGCGGCCTCCATCAGGTAACAATCCTCGGCGTTGTGACTGCTTTGTTTTCTTTTGTTTACTTTCCGGTTTGCATTTAGGGTAGTAGGTGTCATTAAGCAGGGATTAGAAATTTATATGTCTTTAATTTAATAAACATTCGTAAATAAACATTGATTTTGGCCACAAATATAAAGCTAACAGCTATATGAATGGCTTGTTATCTGAGAATTATCTTAAAAAACAATGGAGAAGTTTTTGGTAATTAAAAATGGTTGATTATTATTGCATTCAAGATGCAAGATTTAACATTACAAAAAGGTTATTGGTGGTGGCACTTTGCTGAATGGTCGGTAAAGTGGATAAGATAGCTTTATAGTAATTAAAAATATCACTTAAGCTCGCTGTTCACAGTGAGCTTTTTTTTTGGCAGTAAAAATGAGTAAACCTTGAAACCATATCCCTTAAATACCAGGCACAAAAACTTCCTCGCAGATACCATCACGCCGGTGAGTATCTATCTTAAGTTGCGCGATAAGTATCTTAACCCGATTTTACTTGAAAGTTCTGATTACCACGGTAATGAAAACAGCTTTTCCTATATCTGCTGTGAACCTATCGCCAGTTTTGAGGTAAGCAAGCAACACATAAAGATGGATTTTCCTGATGAAAAGGTAATTTCCATGCCTATTGAAAACAGGCATGAAGTTATTAACCGGTTGGACGAATTTAACAAGGCCTTTCAGGCGGCGACTAATGGCTATGGCTTTATCAGTAATGGCCTTTTTGGTTACATGGCCTACGATGCCGTGCAATACTATGAAGAGGTGGACCTGGATAACACAAAAGAGCGGGTCGATGAAATCCCGCAGATTGTTTACCGGGTGTATAAATACGTCATCGCCGTTGATCATTTTAAAAACGAATTACATATTTTTGAGCACCAATATGCCGGTGATGTGAAGGAGAGCGGTATTGACAAAATTGCTGCCTTGATCAATAACAAAAACTATCCCGGATATACCTTCATCACCAATGGAAGCGAGGTTTCCAATTACACCGATGAGGAGTTTTTGGAGATAATCAGCAAAGGCAAAGCGCATTGCCACAGGGGAAATGTCTTTCAAATAGTACTCTCCCGGCGGTTTGAGTCCACTTTCAGTGGTGATGAATTCAATGTTTACCGGGCGCTGCGGTCGATCAACCCTTCCCCGTATCTGTTTTACTTTGATTATGGGAGTTACAAGATATTCGGTTCTTCGCCGGAAGCGCAGATTGTGATTAAGGACAGGAAGGCTACTATTTACCCCATCGCAGGCACTTTTAGAAGAACAGGAAATGACCAGGCAGATGCGGATCTCGCGAGAAAGCTGTACGATGATCCTAAAGAGAATTCAGAGCATGTGATGCTGGTAGATCTGGCACGGAATGATTTAAGCCGGGCCTGCGGGGATGTGGAGGTAGAAACATTCAAAGAAATCCAGTACTATTCTCATGTGATCCATTTGGTTTCAAAGGTGGTCGGTGAACTGCAGGAAGACATTTCGCCAGCCAGCATTGTGGCTGACACCTTTCCGGCGGGAACGTTGTCGGGGGCACCCAAACATATGGCTTTGCAATTGATAGACAGGTATGAAAATGCCTCGAGAGGGTATTATGGTGGGGCGATTGGATTTATGGGGTTTAACGGGGATTTTAATCATGCCATTATGATCCGGTCATTTTTAAGCAAAGATAACAAATTGTATTACCAGGCCGGCGCCGGTATTGTGGCCAAGTCAGATGTTAAAAGCGAATTACAGGAGGTGCACAATAAACTGGGGGCCCTAAGGCAGGCAATAGATCTGGCCAAAGAGATATCCGGTTGATAAGCATCTGTTTTCAGGACGAATATTTCAAAGAAGGCGGTAAGATAAATTATGATGAAACTGTTAGTGTTAGATAATTATGACTCATTTACCTACAACCTCGTTCATATTATCAGGGAACTGGGTTATAGCCGTAATATGAGTATTTACAGGAATGATAAAATTACCCTGGAAAACGTAGGTCGATACGATAAAATATTACTGTCACCGGGGCCTGGTATACCTGAAGAGGCAGGTATCATGTCTGGCCTGATCAGGGAATACGGGACTTCCAAATCCATCCTGGGTGTTTGCCTGGGGCACCAGGGCATAGCTGAAGCATTTGGTGGGGCAATATTTAATATGCCGGTGGTTTTGCATGGTGTGGCCGATAAAACGATCGTCACTGATGAAACCGAGCCGATTTTCAAGGGCCTGCCAAAGACTTTCATGGCCTGTCGTTATCACTCCTGGTCAGTGGTGCCGGATTCTTTGAACGGGGATCTGCATATCACCGCTGTCGATGAAAAAGATAACATTATGGCATTGTCGCATCGTAAATTTGATGTAAAGGGTGTGCAGTTTCACCCGGAATCCATATTAACTGAACATGGTGTCACCATTATGCAAAATTGGTTGGAATTGTAAAATGTCTGTGGAACATTTCGGGAACTATGTTAAAGACATGAGAAGCTACAGCATAACAGGTGGTTGCGATGAGAAAATAGTAGGTAGGGACGGTCTTTTGGCCGGCGCCAGGTTAGAGGCGCGGAGGCACAAAGGTGATTTGAATTATACCTGGTCATAGCATGGCTTGAAGCCATACTATGACTTCAAGAAATTTGATATATGAAAGAGGTTTTAAACAATTTATTTGAATACAAATCGCTCGATAAGCAGCAGGCAAAGCAGATACTGATTAACTTAGCCAAAGGCGAGTATAATCGAAGTCAGGTGGCGGCTTTTCTGACGGTGTACCTGATGCGCAGTATAACCGTAGAGGAACTGGAGGGATTCCGGGACGCCATGCTGGAGCTGTGTATTCCGTTGGAAATTGATGATTATGAGGCCATTGACCTGTGCGGCACCGGGGGTGATGGAAAGGATACTTTTAACATTTCAACCCTTTCCTCCTTCATTGTGGCCGGCGCCGGGCAAAAAGTGGCTAAACATGGAAACAACGGTGTTTCCTCCGTTTGTGGTTCTTCTAACCTGCTGGCACACTTCGGTTATCAGTTCACTAACGAAAAAGACAAGCTCCTCGAGAGTCTTGATAAGGCGGGTATATGCTTTCTTCATGCGCCCTTATTTCATCCGGCTATGAAAAATGTAGCGCCCATCAGGAAAGAACTAGGTGTCAAAACCTTCTTTAACATGCTGGGGCCGATTGTAAATCCCTCTTTTCCCAAAAAGCAATTGGTAGGGGTCTTTAACCTGGAGCTGGCCAGATTGTATGGCTACCTGCATCAGAAAACAGATAAGCGTTATATCGTTTTGCATTCGCTGGATGGATACGATGAGGTTTCACTTACCGGACCTTTCAAAATGTTGTCAAACGAAAATGAGAAGGTGCTTTTTCCGGGTGAACTGGGGTTTCAAACCTGGCCCCGGGAAGCTTTGTGGGGAGGGAAGACGGTGGAGGAATCAGCGAAGATATTCATGAAAGTTTTGCAGGGAGAAGGTACGGAAGCCCAAAACCAGGTGGTCACCGCTAACGCAGGCCTGGCCCTTCATTGCGGTATGTCGGTCAGCATGCAAGAGGGCATTGAGGCAGCTAAAGATTCGTTGCATTCAGGTAAAGCATTACAAACTTTTAAAAAATTACTGGAGGTTTAACCGAAAATAAAATTGATAAAAAATACCCAAATGGATATATTAGACAAAATACTAGCCCACAAAAAAAAGGAAGTAGATGAACGGAAGGGTTTGTTTCCGGTAAAGCTGCTCGAAAAAAGCATTTACTTTCCAGGCAAAACTGTTTCCCTCAAAAAGTATCTCAAACGGCCTGACCTGTCGGGGGTAATTGCAGAAATTAAAAGAAAATCCCCTTCCAAAGGAATGATCAATAAGCATGTTAGCGTCGAAAAAACATCTATCGGTTACATGCAGGCAGGTGCATCGGCCTTATCGGTGCTTACTGATTTTGAGTTTTTCGGTGGTACCAACGAAGATCTGAAAACTGCCAGAAAGTTTAACTTTTGCCCAATCCTGAGAAAGGAATTTATCATCGATGAGTATCAGATCATAGAAGCCAAGTCAATTGGGGCAGACGCTATCCTGCTTATTGCTGCGGCTTTGCCTCCTGACCGGTTGAAGCAACTGGCGGCTGCGGCACGGTCACTGGGGCTGGAAGTGTTGATGGAGGTACATAATGCAGAGGAATTAAGCGGGAACCTGCACGATGAAGTGGATCTGATCGGAGTAAATAACAGAAATCTGAAAACCTTTGAAGTAAGTATCGATACCTCCCGTAATCTGGCGGCGGCTATACCCTCACAGTATGTAAAAGTCGCAGAAAGTGGCATTAGTGCACCGGAAACTATTGTTGAATTAAAACAATTCGGATTTGAAGGTTTCCTGATCGGGGAAACTTTTATGAAATATAGCAGGCCGGAACTGGTCTGCCGCAGATTCATTGCGGCAGTAAACCAGGTAGATCATTCCGATACGGTCGTAAATTAAAATTTTAACTTTTCAAATGATGAAGCTGAAAGTGTGCGGTATGAAATACCCGGAAAATATGAAAGCCGTAATCAGGCTTTCACCGGACTTTTTAGGGTTTATCTTTTACCCGAAATCGCCACGCTACATGGCAGAAAGCATTAAGCCGGAGGATGTTCATGATATACCTTCTACTATCAAAAAGGTGGGTGTTTTTGTCAATGAGTCTGTGCCTGAAATTTCTAAAAGAATGAATGAATATGGCCTTGATCTGGTGCAACTTCACGGGGGGGAAAGCCCTGATTTTTGTAAGCAGGTAAAAGCTATGGGTGTTGGTGTGATCAAGGTATTTCACATTGATGCCAGCATAGATTGGGAACAGTTGAGAAATTACCAGCCGTTCACCGACTACTTTTTGTTCGACACAAAAAGTGAAAACTATGGTGGTACGGGAAAATCATTTAACTGGGAGGTTTTGAATGGCTATGACCTGGAAAAGCCCTATTTCCTGGGAGGTGGGGTAAGTTTGGAAAATATCGATATGGTTAAGAAAACCGGGAAAAACGGGCCTTTGGTGCTGGACGTTAACAGCAAGTTTGAAACAAAGCCAGGCCATAAAGACATCACTTTACTGACAAAGCTGACTGAGAAACTGGCCCTGGATTTCCTGCAAACCAAACCTTAAAGAAAACAAAATTTTATGCAGTATACAGTAGATCAAAACGGTTATTACGGCAACTTTGGCGGGGCATTCATTCCCGAGATGTTGTATCCGAATGTGGAGGAGCTCAGGCAAAACTACCTGGCTATTATGGAAGATACGTCCTTTCAGCAGGAGTTCGAGGCGCTATTGAGCGATTATGTAGGTCGTCCTACACCATTGTACCTGGCGCAACGGCTTTCTGAACATTTCGGCGCCAGGGTTTATCTGAAAAGGGAAGACCTCAATCACACCGGGGCCCACAAAATCAATAACACTATTGGACAGATACTATTAGCACAAAGGTTAGGGAAGAAGCGCATAATAGCCGAAACCGGTGCCGGGCAGCATGGTGTAGCTACGGCGACTGTCTGTGCTTTGATGGGTATCGATTGCGTGGTGTACATGGGGGAAGTGGATATTCACCGGCAAAAACCCAATGTGGAAAGAATGAAGTTGCTCGGGGCAAAAGTGGTACCGGCACTCAGCGGCAGCAAGACGCTCAAGGATGCCACTAATGAAGCCATGAGGCATTGGATCAACAATCCGGTTGATACCCATTACATCATTGGATCGGTTGTAGGGCCACACCCTTATCCTGATATGGTGGCCCGCTTTCAGGCGGTCATCAGTGAGGAAATGATCTGGCAGTTGGAGGCAAAAGAGGGCAGAAAGCACCCTGACTACATCGTAGCCTGCGTAGGAGGGGGTAGCAACGCAGCCGGCGCCTATTATCACTTTATGGATGACCCGGCAGTAAAACTTGTGGCCGCCGAGGCGGGAGGTGAGGGCATTAAGAGCGGCAAATCAGCCGCCACCACCTTCCTCGGGAAACCGGGGGTTTTACATGGCTCAAAAACGCTGTTGATGCAAACCCCTGACGGACAGGTGGTTGAACCTCATTCTGTTTCGGCAGGACTTGATTATCCAGGTATAGGCCCTTTACATGCCCACCTGTTTGATGCCGGAAGGGCCCGCTTTATAAGCATTACTGATGCCGAGGCCATGAAAGCCGGCATTTTATTATGTAAACTGGAAGGCATCATTCCCGCAATCGAGTCTGCGCATGCGATTGCAGCACTTAACAAGATGGCGCTCACAGATACCGACGTTGTGGTAATAAATCTTTCGGGCAGGGGGGATAAAGATCTGGAAACCTATATCGGGTGGGGCGGGTATTGACAGTTTAGCAGAGACATGGGTCTCGTAAAAATTTCAAAAAATGAAGACAGCAATTCAGGTAAATAACAGAATTAATCGTTTGTTTAAGCATAAGCACCGGAACATCCTGTCGGTTTATTTTACCGCCGGATACCCCGGGATTGACGATACCAGGCCCACCATTGAGACCCTGTCCGCATGTGGGGCGGATTTAATCGAAATCGGCATACCCTTTTCAGACCCCGTAGCCGATGGCCCCACTATTCAGGCAAGCAGCCAGGCGGCCCTTGACAATGGTATGACGCTGACTAAACTTTTCAGCCAAATAAAGGATATCAGAAAATCGGTGGACATCCCTTTAATCCTGATGGGTTACGTGAATCCTATACTACAGTTTGGTTTGGAGGAATTTTGTAAAAATGCCAGGTC
This sequence comes from Agaribacillus sp. DX54, assembly GCF_056858335.1. Classification (NCBI taxonomy): domain Bacteria; kingdom Pseudomonadati; phylum Bacteroidota; class Cytophagia; order Cytophagales; family Splendidivirgaceae; genus Agaribacillus; species Agaribacillus sp. DX54. The sequence goes on along the minus strand of NZ_JBXEQE010000017.1, from coordinate 25,859 downwards.
AGCCGGTATTGACGGCCTCATTATCCCCGATTTACCCATGCAGGAATACCTGGAACAATACAAGGTTTTGTTCGATCAAAATGCATTACACAACATTTTTCTCATTTCCCCTCAAACCTCTCCTGAGAGAATCAGGCTAATAGATGAAAACACTGACGGATTTATTTACATGGTTTCATCGGCCAGCATAACCGGTGCAAAGTCGGGTATTACTCCTGAACAGGAGCGTTATTTTGAGCGGATAAATGCCATGAATCTAAAAAATCCAACCTTGATAGGATTTGGAATTTCCAATAAAGCCACTTTTGACAAAGCCTGTGCATATGCACGGGGCGCTATTATAGGAAGTGCCTTTATCAAATCTTTGGACAAGGAAAAAGATTTGAAGGGGTCAATTACTGATTTTATGCATACGATTAAGTGATAGTTTACTATGATAAAATTATAGTTTATATAGTTTGTAGTACGGTTTAGTCATAGTATGGCTTTGAGCCATGCTATGGCTGTTTGGAATCATGCTTTTGGCAGGACATTTTTAGACACCATAAAAAAATTAGACCATGATCATTCAATTTAACAAAAATGCAGCGCCTGATCAGAAAGACAAGATCATTGAGAAGGTGGAAAGCCTTCGGTACAAATCAACCCTCGTATCCACTCAGGAAGGTGACTATCTTGTAGGCACCGGCAAGCGGGAATTTGATATCCGGGAGCTGGGGCATTTTCCTGGTATAGACGACATTCATATTGTTTCAGATGACTACAAGCTTGTATCGAGAAAATGGAAGGTAACACCCACCCGCATAGATTTAGGGGATGGAGTTTGCATAAAAGAGGGGGGATTGGGCATCATGGCCGGGCCCTGCTCAATCGAAGGTGAGGAGCAGATTGCCAAAACCATTGATCATTTGACGGGGAACGATGTGAAAATCATGCGGGGAGGTGTCTACAAACCCAGAAGTTCACCTTATTCCTTTCGGGGAATGGGCATAGCAGGGCTTAAAACGTGGTACGAACTGGCAAGCAAGGCAGGAATTAAAATCATTACCGAGGTCATGCAGGTTTCCCAGATTGAAGAAATGTACGACTACGTGGATATCTACCAGGTAGGGGCCAGAAATACGCAAAACTTCAATTTGCTGGATGAACTGGGAAAAGTCGATAAACCGGTAATGATAAAGCGCGGAATATCCGGAACCATTGATGAACTGCTGTATTCGGCTGAGTATGTTTTTTCAGCCGGTAATGAAAGGCTTATCCTTTGTGAAAGGGGGATTCGCACTTATGAAAGGGCGAGTCGTAATACGATGGATCTGAACGCCATCCCTATTTTAAAAGAAAAGACGCATTTACCTGTAGTGGCAGATCCTTCACATGGTATAGGCATCAGGCATCATGTCGAACCAATTGCGCTGGCCAGTATTATGGCGGGAGCCGATGGCATCATTTATGAAACCCACGAAAAGCCCGAAGAAGCTTACTCGGACGGTCAGCAGACCCTGAATTTCGCAGAATCAAAACAATTGATCAGAAAGATGCGACAGGTAGTTGATTTGAGGGAAAGATTGTGACCGGTGACAATGAAACCAAGGAAACATTAACATTTTATTAATTTTTTTAGAATAACTTTTGATTTATAAAATGCTTTGTTAGTTTTGTACCGATGAAAATCATAAACACAAAATATTACTTTTACTACCACTACTTTAGAAACCTGGCGTTTCGAACCGGTAAAAGTATGTTTAAGTTAGCATAGAAAAATTTAAATAAGATATACAGAGCCTGGTTCGGAGAAAGAGCCAGGCTTTTTTATTATAACAAAAGTCACCAAGATAAAACTTGTGAAATGATTATACCGCAGGCAAACAGGTTAAACAATGTCAGGGAGTATTACTTTTCAAAAAAGCTTGAAGAGATCCGTAATATGAATAGCAAAGGCATGAATGTTTTGAATCTGGGAATAGGGAATCCGGATTTAAGCCCTTCACGGGAAACTATTCAGGCTTTACATGAATCTTCACGCCAACCGGCAAATCATGGCTATCAGAATTACCGGGGCATTACCGGGCTGCGTGAGGCGATCGCCAGGTGGTATCTGAGGATTTATGGTGTAAGGTTAGATCCCATCAGTGAAATTTTGCCGTTGATAGGTTCCAAGGAGGGCATCATGCATATCTCGATGGCATTCCTAAACCCCGGTGATGAAGTTTTGGTACCCGATCCGGGCTACCCCACCTATAAATCTGTCAGTGAATTGGTTGGGGCCAATATCAAAACCTATGAACTGGATGAAAGCCAGCATTGGCTGATCGACCTGGAACGGCTGAAAAAGGCTGACCTGAGCAGGGTAAAAATCATGTGGCTCAACTATCCCAATATGCCAACAGGCGCGAAGGGTAGCAAGGTGTTATTTAGAGAACTGGTCGCTTTGGCCAGAAAGCATGAATTTCTGATCGTCAATGACAATCCCTATAGCCTGATTCTGAACGACGACCCTCAAAGCCTTTTGTCCGTCGATGGGGCCAGGGAAGTTGCGCTTGAATTGAATTCCCTTAGTAAATCCCATAACATGGCCGGCTGGCGGCTGGGATGGGTAAGTGGCCACCGGGATTATATTAACACCATTCTCAGGTGTAAAAGCAATGTTGACTCGGGCATGTTCCTGCCCATTCAACACGCTGCCATCGAAGCACTTAAAAACCCCGCATCATGGCACCAGGAGCAAAATCAGGCCTACGCCCACCGCCGGAAGTTAAGTTGGCAATTGCTCGACCTGCTGGGTTGTACCTATGATGCATTCCAAACCGGACTGTTTATCTGGGCAAAAATTCCGGACAGTGAACCCGACCTGAAATCATTTGTTGATACATTGTTGTATGAGGCGAAAGTTTTCATCACGCCGGGCTTCATTTTTGGCTCCCGGGGTGACCGGTATATTCGCATTTCGCTTTGCAACAAGGAAGAGGTGGTTGAAGAAGCTATTAACAGAATAAAAAAGCACATCCATCAAAATAAAGCCAAAGTCATATGAAATTATCTAAGAAACTTAACGGTCGCAGATGTAAGAAGCAGTTGACAAAAGCCCTTCGTGTCTTTGTGCCTTTGTGGTTTGCCTTTTCCACCACAAAGGCACAAAGACGCGAAGAGGCACGGAGTCGTAGAATAACTTCAGCGAAACTGATATGAAAGTCACCATTGTAGGCATCGGATTAATTGGCGGCTCACTGGCCCTGAGTCTGAAGAGAAACGGTTTTGCATCGGAGATCATGGCGGTGGATAACAATGAAACACACCTCAAGAAAGCCCTGGCATTAGGAATAGCCGACGAAGTTATGTCTCTGGACCAGGCCTTACCGAAATCAGATATTATCATATTGGCGATTCCTGTTGATGCTGCCATAAGCCTTTTGCCAACCATACTGGATCAAATTGAGGGCGAACAGATCGTAGCAGATATGGGTTCCACCAAAAGAGATATTTGCAGGGAGGTGACCGGTCATCCCAGGCGTGGCAGTTTTGTAGCCTCCCATCCCATTGCCGGCACGGAGAATAGTGGCCCGGAAGCCGCTTTCGCTACCTTGTTTTTGGATAAGGTAGGGATTATATGCGATAAGGAGTTCAGTAACCCGGAAGCCCTTACCGTGATAGAAAAGCTGTACAAAAGCCTTTTTATGAGGTTGACATACATGGACGCTTCAGAGCACGATCGTCATATAGCCTATGTATCACATCTCTCACATATTACCTCATTTACACTGGGTTTGACCGTGTTAGAGGTAGAAAAAAACGAAAAGAACATATTCGATATGGCTGGTAGCGGTTTTGCTTCTACCGCCCGGCTGGCCAAGAGCTCGCCGGCCATGTGGGCCCCCATATTTGATCAAAATGCCGAAAACCTGTCGAAAGTTTTGTCCGCTTACATTAAAAACCTGGAGTTGTTCAAGGAATTGATAGACCAGGGCGAGCAGGACAGGGTTTTTCAACTGATGGAAGAAGCCAATGATATAAGAAGAATACTGAATGGTATTGAGTTAAACGAGAACAATAAGATTAAAATTTAGATATTATGAAACCGAATTTGAAAACCGTCCCAATGAAAGAATGGGGCCTGGGGCTCGATGATTTTTGCGTCATCAGCGGGCCCTGCAGTGCGGAAAACGAGGACCAGGTAGTGTCTACCGCCAAGGCTGTTGCCGAGAACGACAGGGTAAAAGTATTAAGAGCCGGTATTTGGAAACCCAGAACAAGGCCTAACTCTTTTGAGGGAGTAGGAGAAGTCGGGCTGAAATGGCTCAATGCGGCAAAGGAAGCTACGGGATTGCCTATAGCTACCGAAGTTGCCAATGCGCAACACGTTGATGTTTGCTTAAAATATGGTGTCGACATTCTTTGGGTCGGTGCCAGAAGTACTGTTAACCCGTTTACCGTGCAGGAAATAGCAGATGCCTTGAAAGGGGTGGATATACCTGTAATTGTTAAAAATCCCATAAACCCTGATCTTCAACTGTGGATAGGGGCGCTGGAAAGAATTAATCAGGCAGGGATTACCCGGCTAGCTGCCATTCACAGGGGGTTTTCTTCTTTTGAGAAAACACCATTCAGAAATGTACCCATGTGGGAGATACCCATTGAATTGAAGCGGCTATGCCCGGAAATTGAGATTATTTGCGATCCCAGCCATATTGCGGGTAACCGTGACATCATACCTTTTATCGCCCAAAAAGCCATTGATATGGATATGCACGGGCTGATGATCGAAAGCCATATTCAGCCTTCTATCGCTTTGAGTGATGCCAAACAGCAACTGAAACCGGCCAATCTGGTGAAATTGGTCGCGGAATTAAAATTACGCCATCCCGAATCACCCAATAAAGAATTTGAAAACCTGCTGGATGAATTCAGATCAGAGATCGATGAGTTGGATGAACAATTGATCCAGAAATTAAGCGTGAGGATGAATATTTCGGAGAAAATCGGTGAATACAAAAGGGATAACGACGTCACTATCCTGCAGGTGGATCGCTGGAATGACGTCATCAAACGCCGGGTTAATATGGCCAAAGCCCTGGGTTTGAGTGATACTTTCATGAACAAATTTCTGGCTATCGTGCACGAAGAATCAATTAGAAGACAAACTGATGTAATGAATAATGCTATGGTTAAATAATTATCATTATCTTTCCCGAATAAACAAACAGGCCTGACATCTATGAAAGTCGCCATCATCAGGTATAATGCCGGTAATGTACAATCAGTAGTTTATGCTTTAGAGCGATTGGGGGTCACACCTTTGTGGACCGATGACCACGAAGTGATAAAAAACGCGGATAAGGTCATTTTTCCCGGACAAGGAGAAGCCAGTACAACTATGGCCTATTTGCAGCAGAAAGGGCTTGACAGACTGATTGTCAACCTCAAACAACCGGTGCTGGGCATTTGCATAGGCCTTCAGCTAATGTGCCGCCATTCTGAAGAAGGGGACACAAATTGTTTGGGTATCTTTGACCTGGAAGTGAAAAAATTCGTGCGCCCTGATACGAAAAACGCCCATGACCAATATAAAATACCTCATATGGGCTGGAACAGGTTGGAAAATTGTCAGGGAAAAATATTTTCTGGCTTAAACAATCCTTATGTTTACTACGTTCATAGCTTTTACGCGGCCATTGGAGCAGAAACAGCAGGAACTACAGATTACATTCTGCCGTTCAGTGGGGTTTTGCAAAAAGAGAATTTTTATGCTGTGCAGGCCCATATTGAGAAAAGTGGTGATGACGGACAGAAGATGCTGGCCAATTTTTTAGAACTTTAAGGATGAAACTTTATGTCTAAATTTTAATCATGCATATTATACCTGCGATCGATATTATCGACGGCAAATGCGTTAGGTTAACACAAGGTGATTATAGCCAAAAAAAGGAATACAACAGCGATCCACTGGAGGTAGCCAGGAAGTTTGAAGATGCCGGTGCCAGGCGGCTGCATTTGGTAGATTTGGATGGGGCCCGGAAAAAGCAAATCGTCAATCTGAAAGTTCTTGAATCCATTGCCTCATACACCGAATTGTCTATCGACTACGGTGGCGGAATTCAATCCGAGGCCGATCTGAGAACAGTATTTGGCGCAGGTGCCAGCCAGGTGACTGGTGGTAGTATTGCTGTCAAAAATCCGGAACTGTTTGAAAGCTGGCTGCAAAACTTTGGAAATGAACAGATCATCCTGGGTGCTGATGTCATTGATAAACATATCGCCATTGATGGCTGGCAGGAAAAAACTTCCATCGGCCTGCATGTGTTTTTGGAAGATTACGTACAGAAGTCGGTTAAATATGTGATTTGTACGGATGTCAGTAAGGATGGCCTGTTACAAGGCCCTGCTATGAACCTGTACCGGGAAATTCTTAATTATTATCCTGAGATTCATTTGATCGCCAGCGGCGGTGTATCCACCCTCGAAGATGTCCATGAACTGGCAGGAATAGGTGTGGAGGGTGTAATTATTGGCAAAGCCTTTTATGAGGGCCGAATTGAACTTTCGGATCTGGAAATATATTTCAACAAATAATCCATGATGATGGAAATTAGTAGCGACCTGGAAAAAATTATTGAGGAGACAAGTGCAAGACTATCTTCCATGGATAAAACCTCGCTGGATCACAAACCCTCTCCGGGCAAATGGTCCAAAAAAGAAATATTGGGACACCTGGTTGATTCGGCTGGTAACAACCTGCATAGGTTTGTGAGAGGTCAATATGACGCGAATATTTAACTAACCTCAAACATGGATTTATTTAACATTTAAAGAAGTGCTTACCAAAAGAATTGTACCCTGCCTGGACATTAAAGATGGCAGAACCGTTAAAGGGGTTAATTTTGTCGAGTTGAAAGACGCCGGTGATCCTGTTGAGCTTGCCGCTATTTACAGTAAACAAGGGGCTGATGAATTGGTTTTTTTAGATATTACCGCCACAGTTGAAAAAAGGAAAACGCTTGTTAACCTTGTAAAAAGAGTGGCAAGGGAAGTTAACATCCCGTTTACGGTAGGAGGGGGTATTGGCAGCAAGAAGGATGTTTCAGCCTTGTTAGGCGCCGGAGCAGACAAGGTATCTGTCAATTCCGCCGCGGTCAGAAACCCGGGCTTGATCAACGAACTAAGTCAGGAATTTGGCTCCCAATGTATTGTGGTAGCTATTGACTCAAAATATATAAATGGGCAACACCTGGTTCATACACATGGCGGGAGAACACCCACCGAAGTGGAAACCATCGGTTGGGCCCTCGAAGTGGAAAATCGTGGCGCGGGGGAAATTCTGCTGACTTCTATGGACCACGACGGTACCAAAGGCGGCTTTGCCAATGAACTGACTGCAACAATTTCCGACCTTTTGACAATCCCGGTTATAGCATCGGGTGGAGCAGGTGATATGGGGCATTTTACAGATGTTTTTACCACCGGAAAAGCCGATGCAGCATTGGCTGCAAGTATTTTTCACTACAAGGAAATTGACATCGACAAGCTAAAAGTAAAGTTGAGTGAAGATGGTATAACCATGCGGCTTTAACTTTGCAGTAATTAATGTATTAGAATAAAAATGGATATCGATTTCGAAAAAGGGGAAGGCCTCGTGCCTGCTATCATTCAGGATTTTACCACCCAAAAGGTTTTGATGCTGGGTTACATGAACAGGGAAGCATTGGAAAAAACCCAAACGCTGGGCCAGGTAACTTTTTACAGTCGTACCAGGCAGCAGTTGTGGACCAAAGGTGAAACTTCAGGTAACTTTCTGGAAGTGAAGGAAATACTGGCCGATTGCGATCAGGATACGCTCCTTATCAAAGTCCGCCCGACCGGTCCGGTCTGCCACACCGGTGCCGATACCTGTTTCAAAGAAGATAACAAGGATCAACTTCATTTTATCAACTATCTGAAAGGAATCATCAAAGACAGAAAACATAGCACGGACGAAAAATCATACACTAAGTCTTTATTTGATAAAGGCATTAACAAAGTGGCCCAAAAAGTAGGAGAGGAGGCTGTAGAGCTGGTGATAGAAGCCAAAGATGATAACAAAGACCTCTTCAAAGGCGAAGCCGCCGACCTGTTATTTCACTACCTCGTCCTACTTGAAGCCAAAAATGTCGACTTCAACGAGATAATCGAGGAATTAATCAAAAGACATAAATAGTGTGAGTTTGGGTTTGGGTGTGAGTTTGAGGATGGTTTGAGTGCTCTGTTGGGGCAAAATAGTGGTGGTGGACCGTTAATATTGATGGTTATTTTTTCTTTTTGGAAATTTGGTGGGTATAGCATAAATTGTTGAGGGTTTGATCTATGCACAGGCATTTTTTATATTCGGATTTTGTTGAAATAAATTTAAACGGGTGAAAATTTATTCTTATCCGGTTCTTGTTGTTCTGGCTGGTATGGTGGTTTCATGTGTTGAGTCCTCCAAAAAAATGGCCGAAAACAGCCGGCCTAATGTTATTATTATCTTCACTGATGATCAGGGGTATCAGGATGTGGGGTGCTTTGGGTCGCCTGATATTGAAACGCCGCACCTGGATCAGATGGCCAGGGAAGGAGTTAGGTTAACGGATTTTTATGTGGCACAGGCGGTTTGTTCGGCCAGCAGGGCTGCGTTGCTGACGGGATGTTACCCAAACAGGATAGGCATTCATGGTGCGTTGATGCCTAATCATCCCGGAGGTCTCAGTCTCTCCGAAACTACGCTGGCGGAAATGTTGAAAGCCAACGGTTACCGCACCGCTATCTATGGCAAGTGGCACTTGGGTGATGATCCTCAGTTTATGCCCAACAACCAGGGCTTTGACGATTATTTTGGCATCCCTTACTCCAATGATATGTGGCCTTTTCACCCGTGGCAGGGGACTATATTTAATTTTGACCCGCTTCTTTTATATGAAAACGAAAAAGTAGTTGATACACTGGAAGATCAATCTATGCTTACCACCCAAATTACCGAAAGAAGCATCGAATTTATTGAGTCCAATAAAGACACGCCTTTTTTTCTTTACATAGCCCATCCTCAGCCTCATGTGCCTTTATTTGTTTCAGACAAATTTAAGGGAAAATCAAGGAGAGGATTGTATGGAGATGTAATCATGGAGATAGACTGGTCGGTCGGACAGATCCTTGAAACGTTGAAAGACCATGGGATCGATGAAGAAACGTTGGTTATTTTTACCTCGGACAATGGCCCCTGGTTGTCATACGGTGAACATAGTGGCAGGGCATTACCCTTGAGAGAAGGCAAAGGCACTGCGTGGGAAGGTGGCCAAAGGGAACCCTGCATCATGCGGTATCCTGGTAAGATTCCCGCCAACCAGACAATTTCAACCCCTGTAATGACCATTGATTTGTTGCCTACTATTGCAGGTCTAACCGGCTCGCAGCTTCCGTTTAATAAGATTGACGGGAAAGACGTTTGGTCTGTTATAACCGGCCAGTCATCGGAAAGCCCGCATGAAGCCTATTTTTATTATTATAAAACCAATGAATTGCACGGTGTAAGATATGGGGATTGGAAATTGTATTTTCCCCATAGCTACAGATCACTAAATGGGCGGGAAGGTGGCAAAGACGGATTGCCGGTGGAGTATGAACAAAATATAATTACGGAAATAGCATTGTATAATTTAAAAACAGATATCGCTGAAACCAACAATGTCGCCTCAGACAATCCTGAGATCGTTGAGAAAATAGAAAAAATAGCAGATCAGATGCGGCAGCGGCTGGGGGATAAGCTTCGGAATATGGAGGGAACAGAGGTGAGGTCGGCCGGTAGTATTTAAAAGGTTTTATTCAACAATCCGGGAACCGGGCCACGATTAAAAACTGAAATTCCCCCAATGATCTACCGGCCAGTTGGTGAATGGGTCGGCTAATTCATCCAATAGCAGGCAGAACGCTGCCCTGGTCATTGGTTCGTGCTGCCTGAAAGCGCCCATCCCATATTTCTTCCAAACCCTGCTGGCTTCTGTCAATGGTAGTTCCCGGCCCATGTTACCTTTTTCATCTGATCCTAATTGCATCAGATTTTGAATAATCGCCAACGCCTCGCCACCGGTCAAGACCTGATCTTTGCTATTTAGGCTTAATTCGGGGGCAATGTCATTAAGCCCTGTTTGCAATGCGGTACGGGACAGCAGACTGTCCGGATAAAATAAAGTTTGATTTTCCCACCCTGCATTTTTTCCTTCCCCTCTTAAAATTCCGGTGGCACCAATTTTTTGAATGGCTTTAAAAAACTTGCTGTCCGGGTTAACATCCAGGTAGGGTAAAAAGGTAAGCATCAAAATCCAGTAAAGCTTGCCGGACGTCTCTTACCGGTACTTCGGCCGGTTTGAGCCCTGTATCCACTGCCAAAGCAGCCAGGGTAACCGCGGCCTGCCCAATCAACATACACACAGGCTGCTTTACATTAACCATCCCACTAAGTTATTACTAAATATTGAGGCATCAAACCGGATTAACCCGCGATGGTTATTCATAGAATTCGCTAATCTCCTCCAAAGGCCTGCGCTGCAGTCTGGGTACATAAACGTCTTCGGCAGGATAACCCACAGGGATCAACAAAAATGGCCTTTCATTGTCTGGTCTGTTTAAAATTTTTACTAAAAAATTCATTGGACTGGGTGTATGTGTTAAGGCTACCAAACCTGCATTGTGAATGGCAGTTAGCAGAAATCCAGCAGCCAGTCCTACAGACTCATTCACATAGTAGTTATTGGTTTTTTCACCTTTTTCACTCCATTCATAAGCCTTTTTAAAAACAATGATAAGCCAGGGGGCTATTTCCAGGAATGGTTTGTGCCAGTCCGTGCCTAAGGCCTGCAGGTCTTTCAGCCACCTTTCGCTCATCCGGCCGTGATAGCTTTCATATTCCTCTTTCTCAGCAGCTTTCCTGATCTCCTTTTTGATACCCGGGTTAGATACGGCACAAAATCTCCATGGTTGCTTGTGGGCACCGGATGGGGCTGAGGAGGCTGAGAGAATCAGGTTTTCTATCAATTCACGGGGAACCGGCCTGTCGGAAAAGTCCCGGACCGTCCTTCGTCGATCCAGCCATTGGTAGTAATCCCGGCTATGCTGCAAAGCAACAGCGGGCTCGTAGGTCTTTTTCTCATAGAGCATATATTCAAACCCATTGATCTCCTTGACTAGTGGTTTTGTCATACGTGTATTTATTGGTTACTTCCGTTTATTGATTACACAGTTGTAGTAGTTAGTGCAATGGATTGGGTTAACAGTTTGCCGGGGACATCACTATTTAGCTATGATCTTTATTAAGCTTCCTTTTTTGACATTATCTGTTAACTTCATACTGTTCAATAATGCTGTCTTTTCAAGCATATTGCTTTTTACATTATATGATTTTAAGGCTTGTTCTACTGTTCCGTTGGATTTTACGGTTTTCACCCTCACACGATCGGGCTTTCTATTTAGTTTGGCCGGATCAGTTAGTTTTTTGAAATTTTTCATGGTATTGATAAATACCGGGGCATAACTGCTGTAGTCTTGTCTTGAAGAAACACCATAAAATTTGTATATGTAGTTGTCATATTTAATCAGGTATGTCAAAAACCTAAGGTTCGTACCTTGATCTGTCAGCATGGTCATGGCGGGTAGTCCGTTCACTGTCGTTTTTTTAGATTCCAGAACCTTTATGGAGTCCATCTTTTGGACGGCTGCCGCTGCTGCTTCCAGTGTTTTTTCTTTGGCCAGGCTAAATATGATTACTGCTTTACCGTTTTCAGGCGCGATCTGTACCTGCTGAGGGGTGTTTACTGTTTTCCACTGTGCCGGCACGGGAAACTCAAATTTCAACTCCGGATGATAAAACACATTGTTTTCAAAAAAACCTTGTCTTGGGTCTTCACCGAAAACCAATCCATCTATCATCTTCAGGTACTGATTCCTGTTTGTTTTCAGGTTACTGACATTCAATTTGGTTTGCCATTCCCTGGCTAACCGGCCGACGTTTTCAAACCTGTCTGCGGGATTAGGGTGGGTAGATAAGAAATCAGGTACTCTTTCCGAACCCGATTGCTGCCCCATTCTGTCCAGTGTTTTAAAAAAATTAGCCATTTCTTTAGCATTATACCCTACCCTGGTAGAGTATTCGACGCCTAAACGGTCAGATTCCGTTTCATCTTCACGGCTGAATTTTAAAAAAAGCAGTCCGAGACTTTGAGACGCCGCGTCTGAGAACTGCCTGAATTCCTTGGAGGCTACCATACCCACCACAAATAAGCCCTGATAAAATAGTTGCTTGCTGTATTGTTTGGCGGAGTGCCTGGCAGTCACATGGCCGATCTCGTGGCCCAGCACCCCGGCAAATTCGGCCTCGTTATTGAAATGGGCAAGAATTCCCCTGGTAAAATAGACATAACCACCGGGCACAGCAAAGGCATTGATAACCGGCGAGTCCAGAATGCGGAATTTAAAGTCGAGATGGGAACGATGCGAGATAGCCGCCATCTCCTTCCCTTTAACATTAATGAAGTTCTGTAACTTTTCATCCTCATACAAGCCAAAATAAGCGATTACGCCCGGATCACTCTCCGCTCCCATAGCCAATTCCCGCTCTTCGGATATCAACATTAAATCCCTTTTCCCTGTTACCGGGTTAACAGCACACGAATTAACAAATAATAATAGAACCACACTAATGGTGATGTTTACAAAGGTCCTGGTTTTCATATCTCCTTTTTTAATCAATTTCCAAATTCTCCGGTAGTCATACAGTGTTATTAGACGGGTATATCTTATAAGTGGTTAAACAGGTATTCTGACTGGTTATAACTTCATGCTTAACGAGCGGTTATCTTTATTTATTTTCATATTTAAACTGCGAAACCACTTTTTTTCCCTATATGAGTATTGAATCATAAACCTGCACCCTTTCCCACAGCGCCGCGGTATCATCAATAAATTTTTTATGAAGTCCGTCTTCCTGATACGCGTCGTGATCTTTTTTGTCCTCGAAAGACACAATCAGGCAATAAGTATATGAATTATCCACTACACTCCGGTCTGTACCGGCAGGTGTACCCACATGGGTGGATCTGATGTAGTCAATTCCTTTGATAAAGGTATTCAGGTTATTCTCAAATTGCTTTCTTTCCTTTTTATTGTCCGGATTTTTAAGCCAAAAAAATACTACATGCACGAAATTACCGTGCTTTTGCAAACCGGTGGCCGCGGCGTGCACGGAAAGGGAGCTTAGACCCAACAAACCACCAAAGGCGGTAAGTCTTTGCAGAAAAGGTCTTCTTCTCAGGGAATTTTTTTTCATGATTTCTGATGTTTCAATAAAGGGCAAAGCTAGCCATAAATGTAATAAATAAAAAGGAGTGGCCCGGAAGTGATGTTTTATGTTAACCTGTAAAATTTATAATTTACAGTACCATGGCTTGTACGGAGCAGACAATCATACAGGTAAAAACAATCGTTGAATTAGCCAGTGTGTTTGCTATCGGGAAAAAGGTGTTTGTGAAGGAGCAGGGTATCAGCGAGAAGTTGGATTTTGACACCTATGATCACAAGGCTTCACATATAATTGGTGAGCTGCGGGGAGGAGCCCGCAGCTATCGGAAGATTATTAATTGAAAACAATCGCGGACATATTTCCAGAATTGCTGTCCTTAAGGGTTTCAGGGGCCATGGCCTGGGGCAAGTGATTGTCGAAAGTCTTGAAAAACTGGCCCGGGAAAAAGGACGGCATGCAGTTTATCTATTTTTGTTAAGTTATTTCTTTATTGCTACTATTTAATTACTTTTTTGACTCCAATTGCTTAATTCGCTTTTCCTGTTGAATAATGTAAAGCGTTAATTCTTCAATTTTTTGTAAGAGCTTAGCTTCCATCTCCCCTAGATTCACGCCGTTTTCAGCCACTTCCTGAGCGGAAGGAATTTCAGGTAAATGCTTATTGACTTTGATGAATTGCTCGACCTCGGCAATAGTTGGAAGATCATAATCATCCTCAAATACAAAGTCTGACCAGCCGGTTTCAACTTTGACTTCTTTAGCGCGGATTTTGCCGTTAACGGCTAATCTATAGGCACCTGGGGTAATAGTACCAATACCGACATTGCCATTGGCATCGATTAAAAACCTGGTTGCCGATGTATTGATATCTCCAAATTGCATGCCACCGTCATCTAAAACGTGCCATTGCCAGGTTCTATTGGCCACACTGTTTTCTAAAACTATAGATGAAGCCCCAGGAGCATTGTACGCCCCACTTCCGGAAATTGTAAGTTTATGAGACGGTGTAATAGAACCAATACCGACATTGCCATTGACGTCGATTAAAAACCTGGTTGCCGATGTATTGATATCTCCAAATTGCATGCCGCCGTCATCCAAAACATGCCACTGCCAGCTTCTATTGGCTATGCTGTTTTCCAGAATTACACTAGATGCAGCAGCGCTATTGTAACTTCCTGATCCATTGATCTTTACTGTTCCGGTAGTGGGATAGCTATTTTGACCATAACTCCCAAATAAGACTGTAGTAAGTACCAGGAAAACGCAAGATGCGATTATATTTTTCATGATAAGTTAAGTTTAATGACGATTTATCTTTAGACGAATATTAATTATGTTTTAACTTTTTCGTTGTTATTTATTGAACTTTCAGATCCCCTATTTAGCTTATTTGCCCACGCTGAGATATCATCACTTACAATACATTTACATGAATATCCGGATGCTAGGATTAAAATGAGTATCTCGGATAAATCTACTGTAATTGGGTGACATATGATGTCACTCTATAAAATATTTTAAGATATCGTTGTTACTTCCTTTAACCCTGAATTATGCATTAGAAAGATATGAGAAGGTTGAAAAATGGATAACTTCACGAAATAGAGTTATTTTCGGTTATGAAACTTATCTCCCAAAAGGTTAACCGCCCGCTTGAATATTCTGACAAAAAAATAACGCCGTATGCACGCATGAGTCTGATGAAGCGATATGTAGATCAAACAGGGATCAGAGATTTTATGTCGCCCTTAGATCTGCCTGAATAATTCCAGGAATTAAATAAAAGGGCCTTTTCATATGATTGTTTGTTTAGTTTGTATTATAACCCAAAGGCCGGAGAAAGTCACAAAAGCTTTCCCGCTTCAGGTTATTTTTTATGCAAAAAATGAGTTATCTTACATGAAGGGATTTTAAAGCCTAAAATATAAATACTTTAAAGCCAGAAGATTATGGATTATTTAGCTAAAAAACAGTAAATTTTCTGCTAAAATCTTGCATATGAAATTTTTTTACCTTATTATTGTATTATTCTCATAAAAAATTGAATTAATAAAATACAATTTAGGCATCTTTAGTTAAGGGACGGAAATAAAGAGATGACCTTGTCTTTTACTGTAGAATTTATTTGAAACGCTAAAATTTGACCGAAATGAGTTATAGAAATCCGTCCTTCAACATTTTAAAAAATATTCCCTTCATCAATCTGATATTGATATTTGTACTGTCCGCAGGATTGATAAGCCCTGATGTTATCGCTCAGGATGCCTCTGAAGAATTGAACTGGACCACTTTCAGCAACAAACAAAAGGCCCGGAATTCAGAAGGAGAGGTGAGGGAGAATACTGATTATGTGCTGGTGACCTACGATAAGGAGTCTATCCAGTTTATTTACCCTGAGCGCAACGATCTGGTAATTAAATTTCCGGTCTCGTCGAGTTATAAAGGCATTGACGACATCATTCTGTACACCAGTGAAGAAGGGATCTCCAACATTCGCGTAGATGAGGAAAGAAATGTTACGGTCTATTATGAAGACAAAACCATTATTTCTTTCGAAACAGACCTCTATTTTTACTGGACCGACCAATCTAAAAATGATTCCACGACAGTAGTTGATCTAAACAGGAGGGAAGGCAGATAATACTATTCGATTTTCTCTTTCACTTCGCTCAGGTAGTAACTGTCAGATTCTTCATTGTATTTGTATTCATAAACAAGTTTGTTTTCTGCTCTGAACAAAGACCTCGAGCCCTTAGCAAAGGCCTTCATCTTGTTGAATGAATGGCTGTTAAAAAAAGAGGGCAGGGCCTCGAATTTGGCAATCGGCAGTACGTAAAACTTTTTGCGGTTGTAAACTTTGGGAGGATAGACCCAAGTTAAATAGTAACCGGCATCCTTGATTTGGCTGATACTGTCCTTTTTGATTAAGTTGACCTGCAATATTGCGCCACCATCCCTTGGACTGGTACGTTGGTTAGAGATAAAATTTCCCAGAGAATAGGCCACAAGGTGTGGATTTTCATGCGACTTATGAAATTCCATTTTTTGTACCACATGTGGGTGGGAACCAATAATTAAATCGGCACCATTATTTTTACACAAGTTGTAGAAATCGATTTGATACTTACTTGGATACTGCTTGTATTCCAGGCCCCAATGCATAAAAACAATGATATGGTCCGGTTTCATTGCCTTTGCCTTGGTCAAATCCGCGATGATGGTTTTTTTTGAAATCAGGTTTACAATATTCGGAAAAGTGGCCGGTATACCGTTCGTAGCATAAGTATAATTGAGTAAGGCAATCCTGAAGCCGTTTTTTTCAATGATCATTGGGTATTCCCTAGCCCTGCTTGCGGAATCGATAAATGTGCCTGTATGCCCGATTTCCAGGCTATCCAGCACCCTGATGGTTCGTTCCAAGCCTTGTTTTCTCCGGTCACACGAATGGTTGTTGGCAGTGACCATGATGTCAACACCCGCATTTTTCAAGGCCACAGCCAGTTCATCAGGTGAGCTGAACTGCGGATATCCTGCATAAGGCCACCCTGCCAGTGTAACCTCCAGGTTCGCGATGGTTACATCTGCTTTCGACAGCACCGGAGCGATGTATTTAAAGCAGCTATCGTAATTATACTTGCCCGTATTATCGTTAAAAGCTGCATTGATCTGCGACTGATGACCCATGATGTCGCCCACAAACAACAGGGACAACTCCTGCTCATGATGTTTTATGGACAACGAATCCTGGCTATGAACATGGAAAATAAACAGGAAGGTGCATATATATATGATTGATTTTAGCATGGGTGCTTTTATTAAAATCTGTAAATAGGACAAAGCAAATATTGTGCTTGAAATATAGCCATTTATTTACCGTTAGCCGGAACAAAAGGCCCTTATTCATTACGCCATACAGAAATCCGGCCTTTACCCCGTAAGCCTTGCCACCGCTGCCGTAGCTAAAGCTGTGATGAAAATAAGAGCCCGATATTTTGATACCATGACTGTAAGACATGGTCACGTGCGAAAAGTTACAACGGTCGCTTTCTATTCCCTGCACCTGGCAACCGGCGGCGTATCTGAAATGGATATTACTGGTTTGGCCTGCGGTAGCGTCGTTTCTTTCTATCTTCAAACAGCTTATGGCCACTTCAGTATCCGGAAAATCGCCGGCAATGCCGGCGTGCTCCCAGTTAGCCCTGCGGTCAGGCGGCAGAATTTGGCTCAGGACACTGCTATCACGGAGCAACAGGGCAATGTATAATGTGATATGTATGAAGATTTTGCTCAATGGCTTTTTTGTAAAAAACACTACGTGTGAGGTAGTAGAACCTAAATACAAAGCTAAAAAACATGAATTCTTCTTTGTGAAGTTGGTCAATTTAAATTCTATCCTTTTATCTTTGCACTGCCATGAGAAGAAGTCATGTATTGTTACTACTAGCCATCGTGTTTTCCGGGTGCGGGGATCGGGAATTGAGCCGTAAGGCTAAGTTTTTTTATAAGGCTAATGATCATTTATATGCGAGGGAATATAAGGAAGCCATAGAATTCTACACAGAAGCCATCGATGTCGATCAAAATTTCAAAGACGCCTACAATAACCGGGGCATTGCGTACTTCGAGCAGGGAAAATATTTTGAAGCCATCGGGGATTACTCCAGGGCTATCCTGATCGATTCGGCTTATATCGATGCCTATTTTAACAGGGCTAATGCCTACATTCAGAATGGAAAATGGGAAAGGGCGTTGAAAGATATGAAACAGGTGAGCCGTGTTTATGTGGATTCGGCAGAGGTTCATTTTAATTTCGGGATTATTTATAACAACCTGAGACAATACAAAAAGGCGTTGGATGCCTTTGGGAAGGCCATGGAAACCAATCCGGGCAATCCCGAGAATTTTATCAACCGGGCGGCGGTACATTATCAAATGAAAGACTGGGAAAAAGCCAGAGCGGACATAGATGCCGCTTTGCAAATAGATGCGGAGCATGGCTACGCTTACAATGTACAGGGGCTTATTTTTGTGGAAGAAAAAAAATATCAGGAGGCATTGTCCAGTTTAAACAGGGCTTTGGAACGGGAGCCCAACAATCCGTTTTTTCTCAACAACCGTGGTTTTGCCTATCTCGGGTTAAATCAGTTGGATGAGGCCGAGGAAGATATTAACAAGAGCATTATCCTGGATTCGGATAATCCCTGGGCCTACCGTAATAAGGGGATATTTTACCAAATGAAAGGCGATCATGAAAGCGCGATCAGGCTTTTGAGCCAGGCTTTGGAGATGGATGAAAATGTGGACCGGGTTCATTTTTATCTGGGAATTTCTCACGAGCAACGTCAGGAAAAAGACAAAGCATGCCAACATTTCCAATCCGCCCTTGACGCAGGCGATAAAGAAGCGGCTGAACGTTACCGTAAGGAGTGTCTTTAAGACGTCCCCGCCTCTTTCCGTCGGAGTCAATTATGGGTTTACGAGAAACCATACTCCCTGAAATCATCATCAGCATTTTACAACCAGGATTGCAACTGTTATAGATAGGCGTTTTAAAGTAAATCTTTTGTGTCTCGGTGGCTTTGTGTTTCCCTTTTTACCACCAAGACACAGAGACACGAAGAAAGACACCAAGAAGATCCGATCTGTTACCTGACTCCTCTCCCCTCACCCCTCAACTAGGTATCATGATCCTGAACGTAGCCCCCTTGTTGTTTCCCGCGCTCTCAGCGCTGATGGTTCCCTCGTGTTTTTCTATGATCTTTTTTGTCAGGTACAGCCCCAGGCCATTAGTAGGTTCCCCTTGTGTACCTCTTTTTCTTTCGGGCGTAAACCGTTCGAAAAGAACAGCGGGGTTATCCAGGCAAAATCCAATACCCTCATCCTCGATACTGATTTTCACTGAATCTCCTCCGTTACTGGCGTTCAGGTATATTTGATCGCCTTTTTTGGAGAATTTTATGGCATTGTGCAGTAAATTGGTAATTACCTGTGAAAAAGAATAGGGCTCTACCTTTACTTCTAGCTGAGGGGGAATGTTTTGATTGATGGCTAACTGTTTGTTTTTCAAAGAAAGTTCAAACTGAGCCAGTGACTCAGCGAGAAATTTTGAAAGATTTACGATCACCTTTTTGGGAGGTTTATGGCTTTGATTTTCTTCATTAAGCAACGATAATATGGATTCCATCAGTTTCAATTGGTGATAGCCAAACTCCTCTGCTTTGTCGCAATAATACCTGGCCTGTACACTTTCGGGTTGTGATTTGATTAGCTTTAACAAACCTATGATAGAAATCATTGGACTCCTCAGGTCATGAGAAAGCATTGCTGTGAAATCATTTTTTTCTGTAATCAGTCTGTTGGTAGATTTTGCCGTTTTTTTAATGTCCCTCATGATCAATCCCACCTCATCCGGGTAGTGAGTAGGCAGGTCCGGAATTTCATCGGTTTGATTATACCTGGTCAGCTCTTTCTGTGCCATATCAATTGGAAAGGTTAGCTGGTTTAACAGCCATACAATGATGATAATGCCAACGAGTGTAAACCCCAGGATGAGAAAAAAAGTGTCGACAACCGCAATGTGACTATGACGAAGGAAAATTAAATAAATGCTTATCCCAGTTAATGGAGTAACCACTCCAATGAGGCTGGCAAAAATGATTTTGTAAACATATTTATTGAGAAGATTGCTTTTGGATAAAAAATTGTAAACCCACATTGGAGATTGTATTAATTTAAACAAAGTACATTCCAACCGTAAGCCCCTGTTATCACAATTTATCAAAAGTACAAAGTAACCAGTGTAAAATGTGTCAGAAAATATACTAAAAAGTACTTCGGTGTTTAATGTTTCCTTATTGAAGTAAATGCATATTTCCCGGTTCAAACAGGGTACCTGAAAGTGTCATTGTAAGAATGTAAGCCGACATTGTCCATTCAAAATGTTCGAATATATCGATAACCCGCAAGTTTTTAATCAGTTATAAAATAGAAATTGAATGAAACGATTAGGGCTGAAATTCTATTTTCAATTTTATTATTTTCAAAAAATTGTTAAATTATTGCGGATTTTTAATCTGAACCAAACCGATAAAACCTATGAAAGCCTTAAAAATTATTGGAATAATTCTTTTGGTGTTTTTCGTGCTTATTGCAATAGCCATTGCAGTTTTGCCTTCAAAAGCACACGTAGAGCGATCTATAGTGATCAATTCTAAACTTTCTCTGGTTTATTCACAGTTAAACAGTATGAAAAAGTTTAATCGATGGTCACCCTGGGCTCAGATTGATCCGAAAACGGAATATGAGTACGAAGGCCCGAATGCCGGTGTCGGTTCTAAAATGAACTGGAAAAGTGATCATAAAGATGTAGGGAGTGGCAGTCAATGGATTGTCGAGTCCATTCCGGATCAACTGGTAAAATCAAAAATCCTGTTTGGAGAATTTGAAGATACCTCTGAAGCTACATTTACCTTATCGCCCGAGCATAGATTTTATATTTGACCATGGAAAGGCTAAACCGGATAAAAGAAATATTGGTAATTCAGGGAAAAACCCAGACCTGGCTGGCTGAGCAATTAGGAAAAAGCCGGGAGGTTGTATCCAATTATGTTAACAATAATACACAACCTTCGATCAAAACACTAAAAGCTATGGCGGCGATTCTTGACGTTGACATCCGCGAATTGCTGGTTCCTACCAAGTCTTAAGAAGTTTGACTTCAGCCGGAAACATCTTACTGTAAAATTTTTCAAATAAAATTAATCCCCTTTTAAACCTTTTGGTAAAGCGGTGGTCAAAGGGTCGTATCAAAAAAATGATACCGGTGTGAAACCAGCAGGTTGTATGTGTGATAAAGGGTAGTAGTAAGAAGGTATTAATTGAAGACGATCTTCCACCCACTTTTATATTTGTTTAGAAAGCGACGTGATTGATTGTGTCGCTTTCTTTCGTTTAGCTTTAAATAGAACTACTTTAATTGCTAATTGACAGTTGACAATTGATAATGGACAATTATTTTATGGTACCACCCTTGGTCCCGCAATTATGAAATCATCGCATCCTCTCATCATTAAGGCCCTTAACCCTGTATCTAGAACAACTGCAATCCGGAACCCGCAACTCTTTCACTTGAAGTATATCCCCTGAAAGCCCAGGCACCTCTCTCCCCTGACCCCTCTCCGATGATCTTTGTCATTTTTTCAATTGACAGAAGTCATCTAAAGAATACCGGAAAATCAGGTCCTTTGCAAGCGATATAAGTTTTGACAAAACCCGGGTCATACGTGGGCACGGGATACTAAAAGATAGATTGGATGGCTAC
Source organism: Agaribacillus sp. DX54 (assembly GCF_056858335.1). Classification (NCBI taxonomy): domain Bacteria; kingdom Pseudomonadati; phylum Bacteroidota; class Cytophagia; order Cytophagales; family Splendidivirgaceae; genus Agaribacillus; species Agaribacillus sp. DX54. Next base: position 4,245 of record NZ_JBXEQE010000017.1, on the reverse strand, counting down.
CGAGGATCTCATTCAAAAATACGACGTACCGGTTCCCAGGTACACCAGTTACCCGACGGTTCCCTACTGGGATCAGGGGGAATTTGATAACCGAAAATGGATGCAGGTGGTGCAAAGGACATTTGAGGAGTCAAATAGCGGAAAAGGAATCAGTTTGTATATTCACCTTCCATTTTGTGAGCGTCTTTGTACATATTGTGGCTGTAATAAGCGTATTACTAAAAATCATGCGGTAGAAGAGGGATATTTGAATTCCATTTTAGACGAATGGAGGCTTTACAGGGAGCATTTTAAGGAAAAGCCCGTGATCAGGGAGCTGCATCTTGGCGGAGGGACGCCTACGTTTTTCAGTCCGGAGAATTTATACAAGCTGATAACCCAACTACTCGAAGGATGTGAACTTCATCCGCAACGGGAATTGGGTTTTGAAGGCCATCCTAACAATACGACTTTTGCGCACCTGAAAACCTTGTTCGATTTGGGATTTGAAAGAATGAGTCTGGGTATTCAGGACTTTGATGAGCGGGTACAAAAAACCATCAACAGGATTCAACCCGTTTCAAAAGTTATTGAGGCGACCGAATCGGCCCGAAAAATCGGCTATAAGTCCATCAATTTTGACCTTATTTATGGTTTGCCATTTCAAACAAAGGCAAGTATTGAAAATACCATGGATCTGATCCGGCCACTCAGACCTGACCGGATTGCTTTCTACAGCTATGCCCATGTTCCCTGGAAGTCGCCCGGGCAAAGAGGCTATTCGGAAAATGATTTGCCGGGAAACATAGAAAAAAGGGCACTCTACGAGCTGGGCAAAAAAAAGCTTACTGAATTTGGTTATTACGACATCGGCATGGACCATTTTGCCCTTCCGGATGACGACCTGTTCAAAGCTGCAAAAAATAAATCCCTACACCGGAATTTTATGGGTTACACAGTCTGCAATACTGATCTCCTGATTGGACTAGGGGCTTCATCTATCAGCGATGCCAAATATGCTTACGCACAGAACCTGAAAAAGGTGGAAGACTATCAGCAGACCATATCAGATGGCAAATTGGCCACCGTAAAAGGACATTTTCTCACGGCTCTTGATCTCACCATCAAGAACTTTTTACTTGAAGTATTATGCAGGGATGAAGCTGCCTGGACGCCGTTAATGGCAACTTCCTTTAATGAAAATACCTTGGAGGTATTGAAAATAATGGAGCGGGAAGGATTGCTGACAAAATCATACGCCGGCATAAAAGTAACACGTCCGGGCAAAGCTTTTGTCAGAAATATATGTGCTGTTTTTGATGAAAGGCTTCATCGGAAAGAAAACAACTCATTGCAGGTTTTCAGCAAGGCAATTTAAATTACTTTTGTGGCCTCAATAAGACTGGATATCATTTTTACTCCATTCCTTTTTCCGAAAAAATACATTGAAAAAATTTTATAGGTAACCCTTACCTGGAATTCCTATCAATCATCTTTCAACCGATATCGGACTATAAAATGTTGTTAATTCGATAAGAAACTTACTCACCTTATCTCAGGATGCTTCTGATCATCCGGTATTTTAACTAATTCTTTTAAACCTGAAACTTACCGCTCACCGAGAATGAATGTCGATTTACCTAAAAATTTTGGCAATTGTGGCTGTTAGGTACTTTTTGGGCAGTTGTAAAGAATTTTTGGAGGGCGATTATGAAATCAGTACATGTTGATATAAAAAAAGTTTCCGGAACCTTTTTAACGATCGTTATTTTTCTGGTCGTTGTCAGCACTGCTGCGATTGCGCAGGAAGCAGGAAATTGTGCCGATGGGATTGACAATGACGGTGATGGTTTGATCGATTGTTATGATTCGGATTGCTCCGGATCTGTTGATTGTGACGGCTTTTATTTTGGAGGTTCTACTTCAGGTTGTCAAAGTACGCCGACTCCGGGCGTACCTTTTACATTGACCAGAATTTGGGACACAGATGCCGCCATGTATCCGATGGATCAACGACAAACGGTCTTAGTGGCAGATATGGATGGTGATGGCATTCCCGAAGTAATTGGTAAGGATGATAATGGCAGAATTTATATATTCAACGGCGAGGATGGCACGCTGCAAACTTCTATTAATGGCGAAAATACAGATGTTTTTCTGGATGCCCCTGCCATTGCAGACGTAGACGGAGATGGTACCGCGGAAATTTTCATCACCAGTAGAAACAGGGAATTGGTCAGATATGAACATAATGGTACGCAAACTTGGATTAATACTACGGACCTGGTGGGATATAATGCTACTTATAGCAATCAATGGACACCGGAAATAGCGGATTTTAATGGCGATGGTACCCCTGAAATTTATCTTGGCAACCAGATTTTTGATTCTGCACTCGGTACTAAAATTGCGGATGGAGGTTCAACCAATAGTATTGGAGCCTTCTCAACCGGAAATACCAGAAATGATAATGAGCCCTTTTCTGTAGCAGTTGATATACTACCCGATGCGAGTTGTGCTAACTGCTCCGGACTGGAACTGGTAGCAGGAAATCAGGTATATTCCGTGGATATTGGCACCGGCACCATGACTATAGAGGTTACGGCATCACCGGCTACTTTAGGCGATGGTATGACTAGTATCGTGGACTATGATTTAGATGGGGATTTGGATGCCGTGATTAATGATGGAGGCGATATCTACGTTTGGGATGTACAAACAAGTGCTCAGTTAGGGGCTACTGTTACAATCCCCGGTACGAATTTTGGCGGTCATCCGAATGTTGCGGATTTCGATAGTGATAACAGACCGGAGATAGGTGTTTCGGGTAAGAGTATATATATGGTAATCGATGATTTTGCATCGGGAATGTCCACATTATGGACTGTTACAGCGAATGATAACTCCCAACGTACCGGAAGTACGGTATATGACTTTCATGCTGACGGTTTTTTTGAGGTGATCTACAGAGACGAAGATAGCTTGTATGTATATGATGGAACCGACGGTTCCAAAATGGGTTCGATTTACTGTGCTGCCGGAACCAGAATGGAGTATCCGGTTGTAGCGGACGTTAACGGCGACGGAGCGGCAGAAATTGTTTGCTCCTGCCAGGATACACCTGGTCCTAGTAATTCGGGCAGTGATTTCATCTCTTTGTTCAGGGCAACTGATTACCCATGGGTTTCTGCCAGAAAAGTATGGAATCAGCATAATTATTTTGAAGTAAACATAAAAGATGATTTAACTGTCCCCACAGGTTTGCAACAGCATCACCTCGTCCCCGGGTCAAATAACTTCCTGGCGCAATCCACTTATCGATTAAGCAACGGTACAGCCTCTCTGTCTGCTCCGGATGCCACAGTGACCATTACCACACCGGTCGATAAAACCAATTGCGGGCCGGCCCCTTATCAAATTGATGTGACCGTAGACATCACTAATAGTGGTGATTGGCCATTACCGGCCACAACGCCGGTCTCTTTTTATAATGGGGATCCTTATGCGCCGGGGGCAACTTTTATGTTCGTAGGAGAACTAGGGTCGCAGCTTGAAGCTGGTAATACAGTCTCCGTTACGTATACAGTTCCTGAGCAACATGCGGACTTTGACCTGTATGTATTGGTCAATCACAATGGCTTGGACCTTCCCCCAGCCGCACCGGATTATGTGGAATCGCATGTTGGAGAGTGCGATTATTCCAACAACCTGCATGGGCCATTATCTATCACAGATTGTCAGTCGCCTCCTATCGGCGTAGACGCTTCGGTGATTTTAGATGAAAATAGTGCCAATGGTACCAGTGTTCATACCGTGGGTGCCAGCGATCCCGATATTGGGGCTACCTGGACATTTAGCATTACAGGTGGTAATACAGGAAGTACATTTGCTATTCATACAAATACCGGAGAAATAACTGTCAACGATAATACTTTGCTTGATTTTTCTGTTTCCGTGTTTACCTTGACGGTAACAATAGAGGATAATAACGGATTAACTGATGATGCCACGATCACCGTTAACATTGATGATGAAGCCGTTTATTCAGTTAATGCGGCAAAAAATGAAGATAACTATAGTAACGGTGATCAACTGGCCAGTGTAACTGACGGAAATGGTGCAATCACCAGCGCGGTGATCGCTTCTGGAACTTTACCTGCGTGGATGAGTTTGAATGCGACTACTGGTGAGATTACGGTGAACGATGCGACACAGGTAACCGATGGTATTTACGCAGTAGATGTTACGACGACTGATGCGGATGGT